>NZ_JAAALM010000009.1 GCF_009906395.1 Kineococcus indalonis | reverse complement strand
GGCTCAGAGCTCGCGCAGGCTCAGAGCTCGCGCAGGCGCGGCACCACGCGCTCGCCGACGCGGGCCACCCAGCCGGGCAGGTCGTCCACGCCGTGGGGGCTGACCCACACCTGCGAGACGCCCAGGCGCGCGAAGGCCCCCACCGAGGACAGGAACGCGTCGGTGTCGGCCAGCGGGTCGGTCCCGGTGATGACCGTGCGCTGGACCTCGGCCGGGTCGCGCCCGACGTCGGTGCAGTGCCGGTCCAGGACCTGCAGCTTGTGGGCGAGGACGTCGGGGCCGGCGTCGTAGAGGTTGCACGCCTGGGCGTGCTCGGCGACCAGCCGCAGGGTCTTCCTCTCCCCCGAGCCCCCGATGAGCACCGGCGGCCCGCCGGGGCGCAGCGGGCGCGGGCGGCACAGCGTCTCGGCGAGGCGGTAGTGCCTCCCCTCGAAGGGGCCGTCGTCCTCGCCCCACATCTGCCGGCACACCGCCAGCGCCTCCTCCAGCCGCTCGAAGCGCTCGGCCAGCGGCGGGAACGGCACGCCCAGGCCGGCGTGCTCGCGCTCGTACCAGGCGGCGCCGATGCCCAGCAGGGCCCGGCCGCCGGAGAGCACGTCCAGGGTGGCGACCGTCTTGGCGAGCAGGCCGGGGTGGCGGTACGTGACGCCGGTGACCAGCAGCCCCAGCTGCAGGTGCTGCGTCTGCCCGGCCAGGTACCCCAGGGCGGTGTAGCCCTCCAGCATGGGGTCGGTGGCGGGGGCCGTCGCCTCCATCTGGAACCAGTGGTCCATGAGGGTCAGGGTGCGGAAACCCGCCGCGTCGGCGGCGCGGGCGGTGGCCGCCAGGCCAGCGGCGATCCGGTCGTCGCCGCCGAAGGGGGTGAAGTCGGCGACGTGCAGGGCGATGTCCACGGGTGCGGCTCCTCGGGTCCCGGGTCGGCTCAGCGGTGGACGGTGCTCATGTCGGGGTAGCGCTCCCCGGCGGTGGCGCCGGCGGGCAGGACGGCCTCCAGCCGCTCCAGCTCCTCGGCCGTCAGCTCGACGTGGACGGCGGCGAGGTTCTCGGCCAGGTAGCTGCGCCGCTTGGTGCCGGGGATGGGCACGACGTCCGGTCCCTGCGCCAGCAGCCAGGCCAGCGCGACCTGCCCGGCGGTGACGCCCTTCGCCTCCGCCAGGGAGCGCACCTCGTCGACCAGGGCGAGGTTGCGCTGGAAGTTCTCGCCCTGGAAGCGCGGGTTGCTGCGGCGGAAGTCGTCCGGGGCCAGGTCCTCGACGCTGCGGATCGCGCCGGAGAGGAAACCGCGGCCCAGCGGGGAGTAGGGCACGAACCCGATGCCCAGCTCGCGCACGGTGCCCAGGACGCCGTCCTCCTCCACGTCGCGCGTCCACAGCGACCACTCGGTCTGCACGGCGGTGACGGGGTGCACGGCGTGGGCGCGGCGGATCGTCGCCGGCGCGGCCTCGCTGATGCCCAGGCGGCGCACCTTGCCGGCGGCGACGAGCTCGGACATCGCGCCCCAGGTCTCCTCCACGGGCACGGTGGTGTCCACGCGGTGCTGGTAGTACAGGTCGATCACGTCCACGCCCAGGCGCTGCAGGCTGGCGTCGCACGCCGAGCGCACGTACTCGGGGCGGCCGTTGACGCGCCGGCCGCCGTCGGGCAGGAACTCGTTGCCGAACTTGGTCGCCAGGACCACCTCCTCGCGGCGGGAGGCGATCGCGCGGCCGACGAGCTGCTCGTTGGTGAAGGGCCCGTACATGTCGGCGGTGTCGAGGAGGGTGACGCCGACGTCGAGGGCAGCGCCGATCGTGGCCAGGGACTCGGCCTCGTCGCCGCCGCCGTAGAAGGCGCTCATGCCCATGCAGCCCAGGCCGAGGGCGGAGACGGTCAGCTCGGTGCCGTTCGCGGCGCTGCCGAGCGTGCGGGTGGGGACGTCCGTCGCGGGTGCCATGCCCCGAGCCTGCTGCTTAGAGCGCGCTCGAAGTCAAGCCGAGCCCCCGGCGCCCCGCGCGGCCCGGCCACCCCGCGCGGCCCGCCTCAGCGGTCCACCTGCCGCTCGTACCCCTCGATCTTGGCGGTGATCGCCCCGAGGTGGTCGGTCACCTCCGCGAGCTGGGCCAGCACCCGCTCGCGGTGCGCGCGCAGCAGCGCCAGCCGCGCCGGCTCGGTGCCCCGCCCGGCGCGCACCAGCTCGGCGTACTCGCGGACCTCGCGCACCGGCATGCCCGTGGCGCGCAGCCGCTGGACCATGACGATCCACGTCAGGTCGCGCTCGTCGTAGCGGCGCCGGCCCGCCGGGGTGCGCGCCGGGGCCCCCACGAGCAGCCCCTCCGTCTCGTAGTAGCGCAGCGCGTGCGTGCTCAGCCCGAGGCGCTGGGCGGCCTCGGCGATCGACACGTGCCCCGTGCCCCGGTCCTCGGTGGTCGTCACCGGGCCAGTGTGCCCCGCCGCGCGCCAGCGGTGGCAGGGGCGCCGCCGCGGGGGTAGGACGGGTGCCGGCGGCGCCGGCGCGAGGCCCGCGCCGGACGCGTGCGGAGGGTGGACCCAGGTGGCGATCGCGACGATCAACCCGGCGACCGGCGAGACGGTGCGGGAGTTCGAACCGCTGGGCGAGGAGGCGCTGGAGGACCGCATCGCCCGCGCCTCGGCGGCCTTCGCCTCCTACCGGCTGACGACCGTGGAGCAGCGGGTGGGCTGGCTGCGCGCGGCCGCCGACGTGCTGGACGCCGACGCCGACGGCGTCGCCGCGCTGATGACGCTGGAGATGGGCAAGACGCTGGCCGCCGCGGGGGCCGAGGTCGCCAAGTGCGCCGGGGCGCTGCGCTACTACGCCGAGCACGGGCCCGCCTTCCTCGAACCCCGCCGGGCGGAGGCGGAGGCGGTCGGCGCGCAGGACGCCTACGTGGTGCACCAGCCGCTGGGCGTGGTGCTGGCGGTCATGCCGTGGAACTTCCCGCTGTGGCAGGCGATGCGCTTCGCGGCCCCGGCGCTGATGGCCGGCAACGTCGGGCTGCTCAAGCACGCCAGCAACGTGCCGCAGACCGCCCTGTACCTGGAGGAGCTGTTCCGCAAGGCCGGGTTCCCCGACGACGTGTTCCAGACCCTGCTCATCGGCTCGGGCGCGATCGAGCGGGTGCTGCGCGACGACCGCGTGGTGGCGGCCACCCTCACCGGCAGCGCGCCGGCGGGGCGGTCGGTGGCCTCCATCGCCGGGGACGTCCTCAAGCCCACCGTGCTGGAGCTGGGCGGCAGCGACCCGTTCGTCGTGATGCCCTCCGCGGACCTGGAGACCGCCGCCGGGGTGGCGGTCACCGCGCGCTGCCAGAACAACGGCCAGAGCTGCATCGCCGCCAAGCGGTTCCTCGTGCACGCCGACGTGGCCGAGGAGTTCACCCGCCTGTTCGCCGAGAAGCTCGCCGCGCTCGAGGTGGGCGACCCCGTGGACGAGGGCACCCAGGTGGGCCCGCTGGCCACCGAGTCCGGGCGCAGCGACGTCGAGGAGTACGTGCAGGACGCCGTCGACAAGGGCGCCACCGTCGTCGTGGGCGGGCAGCGGCCGGACGGGCCCGGCTGGTACTACCCGCCGACCCTGCTGACCGGCATCACCCCGCAGATGCGCGTGTACGACGAGGAGGTGTTCGGCCCGGTCGCGGCGCTGTTCACGGTCTCGGACCTGCAGGAGGCGATCGACATCGCCAACAGCCACCCCTACGGGCTGGGCTCGAACATCTGGACCGAGGACGAGGACGAGCGCGCGCGGTTCATCAGGGACGTGCAGTCCGGGATGGTGTTCGTCAACGGGATGACCACCAGCTACCCGCAACTGCCCTTCGGCGGGGTCAAGCAGAGCGGTTACGGCCGCGAGCTGACCGACGTGGGCATGTACGAGTTCACGAACGCCAAGACCGTGTGGGTGGGCCCGCCCAGCAGCGAGCAGCGCCAGGGCGACACCTCCACCGCCTCGGAGTGAGCGCGCGACCCGCGCGGGCAGGCGCCCGCGCGGGTCAGCCCAGGCGCGCCAGCAGGAACGCCTGGTCCTCGCCCTCTGCGCCGCGGGGGCGGCGCACCAGGCGCACCTGCTCGCGCAGGCCCGCGCGCCCCAGGTGGCCGCACACCTCCTCCGGGGTGGACAGGTACCGGTGCAGCCGCACCTCGCGCCCGTGGCCGCGGTACGCCGCCGAGACGTCGCGAACGCCCTCGCCGGCCTGGAAGCCGACGAGGACGTGCCCGCCCGGGCGCAGCACCCGGGCGGCCTCGGCGAACACCCGCGCCCACCCGGCCGGGGGCGTGTGGATCGTGGAGTACCACAGCAGCACCCCCGCGAAGCGGCCGCCGGGGAAGGGCAGGTCGGTCAGCGACCCCACGCCGAAGCGCAGGTCGGGGTGCGCGCGCCGTGCCTGCTCGACCATCCCCGGGGAGAGGTCCACGCCCTCCACGGAGCAGCCGCGCCCGGCCAGGTGGCGGCTGATGCGGCCCGTCCCGCACCCGGCGTCCAGCACCGCCGGGTCCCCGCCCGCCCGCACCGCCTCCGCGAACGCGTCGAGGACGGCGAGGTCCAGGGGCGCCTCGGCGCGCGTGTCCGGCAGGTGGGTGGCGTACAGGTCGGCCACGGTGTCGTACGCCCGGCGCACCGCCGCCGCGTCGAGCCCGTCCACCGGCTCGTGCACGGGCTCGTGCACGGGCTCGTCCGGGGGCACCACCGGACCATCGTGGCACGTGCCGGGCGGGGCGGCCCGGAACGTTCCGCGCACGCCGCGCCGGTGGCGCCGCGGGGGTCCCGGTGCACCGGGACTGGCGCGGGCACCACCGGGACGCCACGCCGGGGTGGAGCGGGTGGCCACCACGGGTTCCTGGAGCTACCACCACGGCGGGAGCCAGCCGGGGGTGCGGGACGGCGAGCCGGCCGAGGGCAGCCTGCCCGCCGCGCAGGGCCAGGCGCTGGTGGAGGTGCTGGCGCGGTTCACCACGACGGCGCAGGAGTGCTTCGTCGCGCTGCGGGAGGGCTACGGGTCCCTGGCGCTGGCCCCGGTCGCGGCGACGGTGCCGATGCCCCGGCGCGAGGTGCTGCTGGTGGGCGGGCCGCCGCGGCAGGCCGGGTCCGCGTCGATGGAGGCGGCTGCGTGGGAGCAGAGCCCGAGCCTGTGGTGGCCGGCGGACCGGGCGTGGCGAGTGCGCAGGCTCCACGGCCACTCCTCGCCGATCACCACCCGCCTGGTGCAGGCGGTGCCGCAGTCGCGTGAGCGCCGGGGGTTCGAGGTCACTCCTTCACGGACCCGTTCTCCTCGGGCAACGACAGCTCGCCAGGCCGCACCCACCGCTGCTCGAGGTGGACCACTGCCGTGGCGGCGTGATCGCCGTCGAACCGGCCGGCACTGATCAGCACCCGCCCGCGCTGGTCAGTGCGGGGACGTCGGTCCGCGTCCAGCACCACGTTGACCAGCCGGCCCTGGTGCGACCACGTGGCGTGGGGACCGAAGCCGACCAGCACGTCGAGGGTCACGACGAACGCGGAGGCGTCGAGGTGGGATCGCACGTCCTGCACGCTCCAGCCGTGCTCGAGCAGGTACTGGAGGCTGCGCCCGGACGCCACAGCCTCCTCCGCAGCGTCAGAGGCGTGCTGACGCACCAGCTCCTCGAGTTCGCCCACCTGCTGCTCGCTCAGCGAGCCCAGCCCGTCCAGGTCCACCGCTCCTCCTGATCGCTCGACGCTCCGCGCCCTCTCAGCACCCCGGGCAGCGTGCTGCCCGCGACCCGCAGCACGCGTCATCCCCTGGGTGGATCCGGTGTCGTCCCGTGGCCGAGCACGCCTCGGGGCGTGGTGAGGCGCCAGGCTGCGCCTGCGGGGCGGTGTGAGCGGCGGGTGAGCGGTCAGCGGCAGGCGCGGACGTGCTCACGGCCACGGACATGAGCGCGCGTCCCGCGCGCCCCGCGGCCCGGTGGTGCGAACCGGTGCAGCGACCCGCCACTCGCCTCGCGGAGGGGTCCTCAGGGCGCAGCGGGGGCGGTCGTGACCCGGAACACCGGGTGCTTGGGCCCGGCGGCCAGCAGCTCCGCGTCGCTCGCACCGGCGTCGACCCCGTCGAAGAACAGACCGACCTCCCACGCCCAGCGGCGCAGGTACTCCCGCAGCAGCGGCGGCTTGTCCGCCTCGGGCACCTCCACCGCGGTGAAGGCCTGCGACCGCCGGCCCCAGCGCAGCTCTCCGGCGCCCGCGGCCCGCAGGTTGCGCACCCACTGCGTGTCGCCGCGGGGGGCCACGAGGTAGCGCACCCCGTCGATCGTGAGGGGGTTCACCGGGGTCGTGCGCCACTGCCCGCTGCTGCGTCCGCGCACGGCGAGCACGCGCGAGCCCGCCAACGGCAGTCCCAGGCGCGTCGCGGCGGCCACCAGGGGGTTGAGCACGCGTCGGGTGAGCAGGTCCGGGGCGACGTAGCGCGGGACGGGGGTGCGAGCGGCGGTCTTGGAGGAGAGCACTGATCTCTTCATGCGGCCCAGTGTGCACCCGCCTGCGCACCGTGACAAGAGCGCCGCTCTCAAGAGTGAGCACCGATCCAGCCCGTGAGAGGATCGGGGCGTGCCCGCCGTCCCGACCGCCCGTGAGCGCGCCCGTCGCGAGCTCACCGCCGACATCCTTACCGCCGCCCGGCGCCAGCTCGCCGGGTCCGGCGCGGCCGCGCTGTCGGTGCGCGCCGTGGCCCGCGAGCTGGGCCTGGCCTCCTCCGCCCTCTACCGGTACTTCGCCACGCGCGACGAGCTGCTGACGGCGCTGATCGTGCAGGCCTACGACGACGTCGCCGACGCGGTCGAGGCCGCGGTCGCCCCCCGGCGCGGGGCATCGCGCCGCACCCGCTTCACCGGGGGCTGCCGCGCGTTCCGGGCGTGGGCCCTGGAGCACCCGCACGAGTACGCCCTCATCCACGGCTCGCCCGTGCCCGGCTACCGGGGCGACGAGCAGACCACGGCGGCCGGCGCGCGGGTCCCGCTGGCGCTGCTGTCGGTGCTGGAGGGGATGGGCGCTCCCGCGGCCCCTTCGCGCTTGGCGCCGCAGTTGGCCGAGGGCGCGGCTCGCGTCGCCGCGGCCGGGGGTGGCGAGGTGCCGGCAGCCCTCGTCGTCACCGCGGCCCAGTGCTGGACGGCCCTGCTGGGGCTGGTGAGCAGCGAGCTGTTCGGCCAGCTGGCGAACACCTTCGACCCGGCCGACGCCTTCGCCGACGCCACGATCGAGGCGCTCGCCGACCGCCTGGGGCTCTGAGCCCCGCTCCCGCGGGCGCAGTTCCGACGCACGCACCGCGTGGTCGACCCGCGCCCGAGGAACGCACCCGTCGACCACCCGCACCTCGGCGATCTCGCGGGGGTCCCCCACCCTGCCCAGCGCCGTCTGCGCCGCCGCGCTCGCGAGCAGCGCCGCCTCCCGCACCGGGTCGCCCCGGGCGATCCCGCGCAGGCCGGGGGTGGCCGGCGGCGGCGCTGGTCGAGCCGGTGATGACGATGGAGGCGCCCTCGGTCGTCAGGGGCAGCGCCTCCTGGACCGTCAGGGCGGCGCCCCGGACGTTGCACCCGAGTACTCGCAGTCCGACGTTGCGCGGGCGGCTCGGCGATCACTCGCGAGCGACACCACGACCATCGACACGTGCGTGGAGTCGCCAGCTGCTCGTCACCGCACGCCGAACGCAGCAGGAGCGCGCGACCAACGGCATGAGACCTGGGGTCCTGCGTCCACGGTGCCCGGGCGGCGGGACGGGCACCACTCACGGCTACCGGGGTCTGGCTACCCGCGCGCTCGGGTGAGGGTGATGCTGTCGATCGCGGCGTCGGCGATGCGGTTGAGGGTGCTCACGTCGACCCCCGCCTCGGTGAGGGCTTCGAGCCCACGGTGGGTGGCGACGATCAGCTGGCCGAGCACTGCAGGATCGGCGGCCGGGTCGACGAGCCCGGCACGCTGAGCCTGCTCGATGAGTTGGCGGCAGCTGTCGAAGAGCATCTCGAACGTCGCGAGCGATCGGGTCGCGATGACCTCGTCCGTCCAGGCCAGTTCGGCCGTGCCCTTGGCCAGCAGGCAACCCAGGCGCGAGTCGTCGCCGCCCTCCTCCGGCGAACGGAGCCAGTCGCGCAGGCGGTCCAGAGCCTGGTCCTCGGGGCCCTCGACCCGGGCGGCGGCGCTCTGGTCGGACGCGGCGCAGTACTCCTCGAAGATTCGTCGGAAGAAGGTCTCCTTGTCACCGAAGGCGCCGTAGAGGCTGCCCTTGCTCAGACCCGTGGAGCGAGAGAGGTCCTCCACCGAGGTTCCGTGGTAGCCGGTCTCGGTGAACCGCCGGCGAGCTGCGACGACAACGTCGTGCTCGTCGAACGTGCGTGGGCGCGCCATGCCGTCATTCTACGCCGACCTGAACTTCCGGTCCAGAACATCTGGACAGACGGTCCAGAACCACTATCGTGGACCGCGTGTTCAGAACCGTTCCAGCGCCACCCCCCGACTTCGCCGGCAAGCGGGTCGTCGCCAGCTGCCCGCGCTGCGTGAGGCCGGCCCAGGCAGCGCCATCGTCAACATCTCCTCCGGAGCGGCCCTGACCGCCCCGCCACTGCTGGCCCACTACGGCGCCGCCGAAGCCGCGCTCAACGCCTACGGCAAAGCCCTGGCCACTGAACTCGCCCCTGCAGGGATTCGCGTGACCACGGTCGTGCCCGGCACCGTTCTGACTCCCGGCGCCGACGCGATCCGCCAGGACATCGCTGATGCGAGGGGCGCCTCCCTCGCCGAGACCACCGCCGATGTCGTCGCCGCCAACCCGCTGGGGCGCCCCGGCGACCCCTGCGACGTCGCTGAGGCCGCCGCCCACCTGGCCTCCGACCGCGCTCAGCGGGTCACCGGTGTGACCCTCACGGTCGACGGGGGCCAGCTGCCCGGCACCTAGGGCGAGCTCGACGCAACGCCCAGCCGCAGCCCACGGCCCCGAGCTCGACCGCCGCACCGAACACCGCGCCAGAGCAGACGACCTGGAGGAGAAGTCCCATGTCCGACACCACGACCACTGCCCGCACGCCCGCCTACAGCATCACCGAGGTCCTCGAGGTCCTCGACCCCGCCGGTGCCCAGCGCTACGCCGAGCTGACTCCCCCCGTGGTGGAGAATTTCGGCGGCCGGTTCGTCGTCCTCGGAGCCTCCCCCACGGTCGCCGAGGGAGAGGCGGGGATCGTGGTCGCGGTGGTGCAGTGGCCCGACATGGCGACCTTGCACGCCTGGTACGACTCCGCGGAGTACGCCCCTGCCCGCGAGATCGCCGCCACCGCCATGCGTCGCCGGTTGACCTTCCTGCCCGGCCTTGCCCCCACGGCCTGATCTTCAGCGGGGAGGTCACAGCGCCTGCGTCCCACGCCTTCGGTGGAGATGCGGCCTGGACGCAGCATCGCCCGTGCTCGGGTCTGAGCGGGCGACGTCAGCCGCGGCTCCGCGGCGCACTCGCGCGCCGCGGGGCCGGCTCGTCATCGCTGAGCGGCTGGAGACCTTCCGGCCATCGACGAGGGCGCGGAGCTGTCGACGTCCCGGCCGGCGGCGGGGGCGAGTGGTCGTGGTCGGGCCCGCAGGTCGGGGATCGTGACCGGGACGGGTGCGCTGGACGGTGGTGGCGGCGTTGCGGGTGCCGCGAGCCGATCCCGAGGTACGGGGCCAGCGAGACGGCCCCGCGCCGGACGTGCACGGGCTGGTCCGTGGTCACGTGCGGTCCTGCGCGCGGGGTTCACGCGTGGCGAGGGGATCGTCCTCGCCCTCGAAGGTGTACGCGCCGCCCTCGATGCGCTCGATCAGGCCGCGGGTCCACTGCGCGCCGGCGTCCGCCGAGTGCACCCAGAGGTGCGTGATCTCGCCGATGTGGTCGAGCGGTCCGGGCCCGTCCTCGACGGTGCAGCAGTCGGTGACGCTCTTGCGCCACTCCTGCAGCCGCTCCACCCGCTTCTTCAGCAGCGCCACCGCTTCCTGCCGCGGCAGGTGGACGATGAAGCCGACGCCGGAGGAGAGGACGTCCACCTTCTGGTCGTGGGAGACCAGGGCTTCGCGCAGGAGGGAGAAGAACTCCTCGGCGCCGCGCTGCGTGATCTCGTACTCGGTGCGCGGCGGGCCGCCCGCCGTGGACGGGGCGATCTCGTGGGCCAGCAGCAGGCCCTGCTTCGCCAGCTGCTTGAGCGCGTGGTAGATCGAGCCGGGCTTCGCGCTGGACCACTCGTGCGCGCCCCAGGATTCCAGGTCGTTGAGCACCTGGTAGCCGTGGGCGCGCCCGCGCTGGCGCACGGCGCCCAGGACGAGGAGGCGGGTGGCGGACACGCGGAGGACCCCTTCCCTACTGTTCAACTTTGACTAGAGTAGTGGGCATGGCCGAGAGGACGATCCCCCTGCTCCCGTGTCGGACCATCCAGCCCGTCATCGACTTCTACACCGCCCTCGGGTTCGAGGTGACCTTCCTGCAGAAGAGCCCCAACCCGTGCGCGGTCGTCCAGCGCGGCGACATCGAGCTGCAGTTCTTCGGCATGAAGGGGTACGAACCCCGCGCCTCGTACAGCACGTGCTACGTCGTCACCGACGACGTGGACGGGTTGTACGGGGCCTTCCGTGCCGGGCTCGAGACCGCGTACGGGAAGGTCCCGAGCCGGGGCCTGCCGCGGATCGGGCCGCTCAAGGACATGTCCTACGGGGTGCGGCAGTTCCTGATGACCGATCCCGGGGGCAACTGCGTCCGGGTCGGGCAGCCCACCAGCGAGGACCAGCACCACCGCCCCGCCCCCGAGGGTGCCTTCGCGCGGGCCCTGCACGACGCCACGCTCTTCGCCGACTCCAAGGAGGACCTGGCGGGCGCGGCGAAGATCATCGATCGAGTGCTCGGGCTGCGGGACGAGCACCCGACCCCCGTGCAGCTCGTGCGCCTGCTCATCCTGCGCGGCGAGGTGGCCGGGCGGCTGGGCGACGAGACGACGGCGGTCTCCGCGCTGCGAAGGGCCGCCGCGGTCCAGCTCGCCGACGGGGATCGGGCCTCGGTCCGCGAGGACCTGGCACGACTGCAGGAGCTGGTGGCTCAGCTCGGGTGAACCCCCTGCTCAGCTCCCGACACGGGCTGGACACGGCCGCAGGTCCCGTGGCGGTCACCGGGGAGGAGACCGGCCACGGGCGCCGGGGCGGCGTGCACGTCGGCGAGGTGCCGCCCCGGACGGCGCGTCCGCGCCGTCCGGGGCGCGCGGTCACGACGGCAGGGGCGCGCGGTCACGACGGCAGGGGCGCGCGGTCACGACGGCAGGGGCTCGGGGTGGCGGCTGCTGAGGCCGTCGAGGGAGACGGTCATCAACCGCCGCCACCGGTGCTGGCCGCCGGGGGTCTGCACCACCTGGCACAGCGAGGCGCTCAAGGAGAGCAGGTCCTCGGTGCTCACCCCGCGGCGCAGCAGACCGGCCTGCTCGCAGCGCTCGCGCAGCGCGTCGATGAACGCCCGGCACTTCTGCACGCACGCCTCCGTCGGCCCACCGGTCTGGACGTAGCTGTCCATCAGCGCGCGGTTGTGCGCCTGCGTGGTCAGCACCTGCTCGAAGAAGCCCGACAGCGCCTGCCAGGGGTCCTGCGTCGCCGCGGCGCGTTCGTGGGCCTCGGTGAGCCAGGCGGTGAACTCCTGCTCCAGGCTCAGGCGGAGCAGGTCCTCCTTGGAGGGGAAGTGCCGGTAGAGGGTGCCCATGCCGACCCCGCTGCGCCGGGCGATCTCGCGCACGTCCACCTCGCCACCGCGTTCGGCGAAGACGGCCGTGGCGGCCGTGATGATCGCCGCCCGGTTGCGCTCGGCGTCGGCGCGTCGCCCGCGGGTGGCGGTCGATGCGCCGGCGCTCGGTGCGGTGGCGCGGTGTTCGGTCACCTGCTCAGCGTACGCCCGGACCGACGAAGCGGAGCACTTGCTCCGGCTGTGCTACGTTCAAGCGGAGCGGTTGCTCCGCTTGCCCGTCCCCGCGGGACGGCGCACCGAAGGAACGGACGGAGAGCACCGTGGCGACCCTGGGCGTCATCGGCAGCGGCAGCATCGGCACGGCCGTCGCGCGGCTCGCGATCGCGGCCGGGGTGGAGGTGGTCCTGTCGAACTCGCGGGGTCCGCAGACCCTGACGTCGACCGTGGCCGGCCTCGGCGAGGCGGCGCGCGCCGCGACGCCGCAGGAGGCGGCCCGGGCCGGGGACCAGGTCGTGGTCGCTGTCCCCCTGACCGCTTACCGCTCCCTGCCCGTCGCGGCGCTGCGGGGCAAGGTGGTCCTGGACACCATCAACTACTACGCCACGCGCGACGGGCACCTCGAGGACCTGGACTCGGGGCGGACCACGACGTCCGAGCTGGTCCAGGCCCACCTCGTCGGGGCCCGCACCGTCAAGGCCTTCAACAACATCGCCGCCTTCCACATCCCCGCCCTGGCCCGCCCGGTGGGGGCGCCCGACCGGTCCGCGTTGCCCATCGCCGGCAACGACGCGGCGGCCAGGGCGCAGGCGGCCGAGCTCATCGGTCGCCTCGGCTTCGACACCGTCGACGTCGGTCCGCTCTCGCAGAGCTGGCGCTTCGAGCCGGAGACGGCCGCCTACGCCCCGGCGTACGCGGCCGACCCCGCGGCAGTGCTGCGGGGCTGGCAGCAGGTGGTGGACGACCTGCGCGCCGGCAGAGCTCCCCGGCTGCCCGCCCCCGACGCCGGCTCCCCGTTGTCCGCTGCGCGACTGGGTGAGCTGCTGGCCGGCGCCGAGCGCGAGCTGACCGCCGACCGGGTGGTGGCCTGAGCACCTCCGAGAGCGCGGGACAGCGACCGGCGCGCCCACCGGTGCACGTGCCCGGCCAGCGGGATGACCGTGACGTTGCTCGGCCTCCAGCCCTCGTCGAAGTTGAGCCTCAGGCTGCTGCAGGCGCTGCGGTTGTGCCGGACCACCGGGTCGATGGGCGCGGTACCGGCCGGCCACACGGCGGGCAGGGCGTCCAAGGTCAGGCAGTGCCCGTCGTCGGTGAGGGTGCCGGCGACGAGGGCGGCCGTGCTGTCGCGGCTGTGAGCGTCGAAGGCGACGAGGGGGCCCTGCAGCACCAGTCCTGGTGCTGCGCTCTGCTCGCCGGAGGCCGGCGAGCAGGCAGCGAGCATGAGGGCCGTGGCGGCGGCGAGGACCGCTGCGGTCAGAGCGGTGCCGCGCGGGGTCCGCGTGCTGTGCACGGGATGACCGTGGGGTGATGGCTGCCCCGGGGCAGTGTGACGGCGTCCTGGCGTGCCACCGTGGTCAGGTGAAGTGGCCGTGGAAGCGACAGCCGGGCATCGCCCCCGACCCCGATGAGCCCGTGGCGACCACCGCTCTGGCCGCGGCGGGCGAGCCGGTCACGGTGCTGGGGCGGGTTCCGCTGGACCCGGCGGATCCGGCCGATGACTGCGGCGCCTTGTTCGCCCACCCCCACACCGACGGAGGTGAGCAGGACCTGGTGGTGTGCCACTTCGCTCACCTGCTCGAGGTCGATGACTCCCTGCAGTCGTTGCCGGCTCTGCGGCCGGGGGACGTCGTGGTGCGGGCCCACGAGGAGGCGCGCTGGGTGCGGCGGCGCTTCCGGACGGTGGCCGACCTGGACGCGTGGATGGCTGATCCCCTCGGCTGGGGTCTGGGCGGATCAACGCACTGAGCGCGGGATGACCGTGACGTCGAGGCCGTCTCCGCGGGGGAGGTCGTGCCTACGGTGCTGCGGTGAGCGGAACGTGGGAGCGGGACGCCCCGGACGTGCTGATCTTGCCTAGCGGACGGCTGGTGCGAGGACGAGGGCTGCGCAGTGCGCCGCCGGAACCGGCGCCTGACGCCGGCTTGTACCTGCTGGCCAAGGAGCCGGCGCCCACGCCGTGGGCTTCCCGGTGGGTGCGTTGGCCTGACTTCTGGTTGCCGAGCGATCGTGTGGCCGCTGTGGAGGCACTGCGTTGGGCGTGGCGCTCAGCGCAGGACGACCGGGTGGAAGTGGCCTGCGGAGGTGGCGTGGGGCGGACCGGTACCGCCCTGGCGTGCCTGGCGGTGATGGACGGGCTACCTGCGCGGGCGGCCGTCGCCTACGTGCGGGAGGGCTACCACCGGCGGGCGGTGGAGGCGCCGTGGCAGCGGCGCTACGTCGAGCGCTTCGCCGCGACCGGGTGACGATCATCGACGCTGGCTCGATCGCGTTGGGTGCGAGATGACCGTGAAGTCACTCCAGGCCGGCCGGGGTGGGACAAGGACGAGGCAGCGCCCCGCCCTGTCGTGCAACGGTGCCGCGTGATCCGAGCTGCTGAGCGCCGCGACCTGCCTCGACTGCGAGACATCGAACGAGCCGCCGGGGCTGCCTTCCGCGACGTCGACATGGTGGCCATCGCCGACGACGACCCACCCACGGTGGCGGCCCTGCAGCAGTACCAGGCCGGAGGCCGAGCACGGGTCGCCACCGACGACAGCGCGGGCGATGACGTCGCCGTGGCCTACCTCCTCCTCGACGTCGTCGACGAGGCCGCTCACGTCGAGCAGGTGTCGGTGGACCCGTCGCACGCTCACCGAGGACTGGGGCGGCAGCTGATCGAGACCGCAGCCGGCTGGGCGGCCGAACACGGCTTCGACGTGGTCACGCTGACGACCTTCGCCGAGGTGCCGTGGAACGCCCCGCACTACGCCCGGATCGGCTTCACGGTGGTGCCCGAAGCCGAGCTCGGGCCCGGGCTGTCCGCAGTGCGACGCCACGAGCGCGAGTCGGGGTTGGACGCCTGGCCCCGGGTCAGCATGCGGCGTGCGGTGCGGACGCAGGATGTCGTCGACGATCGCCTACTCGCGCGCGGGCAACACCTTCGAGAGCGCGGCGACGGTGACGCCCACCACGGCTAGGAGTTCTGCAGGGCTCGCTCCTGCTCTGCTCATGACGGCGAGGGACTGGTTCACGGCCGCCGCGTGCACGGCGAAGGCCCCGGCCTCCACGTCGCTCATCCGGGCGGCCTCCAGCGCGGCGCGCCGGCGCAGTCGCTGGAGGCCGAGCGACTGCCGGGCCTGCTGCGCGGCGGCCGGGCTCAGCACCGGGATCGCCATGACCGACTGGGCGATCAGGCAGCCATCGGGCAGTTGCGGATCGGCGACGCGCTCGAGGGTGACGGTGAAGAACGCGCGGACAGCGGCGAGGGGATCGCAGGCTGCGCACGACAGGGCGGCGTCGTACTGCTGGCCGTAGCGCGTGGCGTAGCGGTCCAGGCAGCGCAGGGACAGCGTGTCCTTGTCGCCGAAGGAGGAGTGGATCGAGCTGCGGTTCAGGCCGGTCGCCCGCGACAGGTCATCGATGGGGGTGTCGGCGTAGCCGGCGCGCCAGAACTGCAGCATCGCGGCGTCGAGCGCGGTGTCCACGTCGAACTGCTCCTTGCCTGCCACGGGTACGTCCTCGCCGGTGCGCTGGTGTTCGGGCTGCCACCGATCACCCTGTCTTGAAACGGCCAGTTCAGGATGTGAGAGCTTTCGCACGTGAGCACGGCCGGGCGCCTCCGGGCCCGTCCCCACCGTCGGCGTCGACCTCGCGGGGGCCACGACGAGATGCCGTTGCACGGCCTGGGCGTCAAGGACGCCCCGCGCAGCCGGTCCTCGTCACCTGCCCGCCCTCGCAGGCCGGTTCCGCGTCATCGCGGTCGACCTGCCCGGCCAGGGCCACTCCGAGCGCCCGCAGGGCCGCGACGACACGCGCACGGTCGCCACCCACGTCCGTGCCGCCGTGCGGACCCCGGGGGTGTCGGCCTGCTGGCTGGCCGCCCACGACATCGGCGCTCGGGTCGCCTTCTCCCTCGCCCCCCACCACGACGACCACGACCACGAGAGGCGGCTGCGCGGGGTCGCCCTGCTCGACGCCGGGATCCCTGGCACCACCCTCCCGGAGACGATCCCCACCGATCCGAGCCGGGCGTGGAAGACCCGGCACTTCGCGTTCCACCTCGTGCCGGACCTGCCCGAGAGCCTGCTCACCGGCCGCGAACGGGAGTACGTCGCCTGGTTCCTCAAGGCCAAGGCCCTCGATCCGGGCGCCGTCGACGACGCAGACCTCGACCACTACGCAGCGGCCCTCGCCGCCGACGGCGGGTGCGCGCGTGGCAGCGCTTCGGCGCCGGTCTGGTCCGCGGCGAGGGGGGCTGGACGTGTGCTCCAGCGTGCTGGAGGAGCGCGAGCGCTGGCAGCACGAGCTGGCGCACCCGCCCCGTGGTGCGGCGGTGGCGATCAGCGGGGCGTTGGCGGTGGGTGATCGCGCGTTCAGCGCGGCCACCGTGCCCGATGAGCGGGGGGTGCTGCTCCACGCACGTGCCTGCCCGCGCGACGGGGACAACGGGTGGGCAGTGGGCTCGGCCGGCTGCGGACCGGTGCGACGCCTCTCGGTCACCGCGGGCTCCGGCCGGCTCAGCGCCCTCGCCGCGAGGGCGCTGCGCACCACCGGTTCGACCGTCCACCCCCCGGCACGGCCGTGAGGTCCTGACGCTCCCCGCGCCCCCGCGGGCCGGGCCCTACCGGAGCCGGCGCGCGAGCAGCACCTCGCTGACGGTGCCCGACAGGTCGAAGGCGGCCAGGCCCGCCGCCCGGCGCGCCGGCACCGTCCCGCGCAGCCCGGCCACCGCGGTGACGGTGCCGTTGAGCGCGTCGGCCGCGGCCATCGCCAGCACCCAGCCGCGCACCGGGCGCCGGCGCGCCAGCGCGGCGGCCGTGCCGGCGCCGAGCGCGAGCTCGCGCACGGCGACCGCGCGCGCCAGGCGGCGCGCGCCGGCGGAGGCCGGACGCCCCCACGCGCGGGCGGGGGCGTCCGGCCGGGCCAGGAACCAGGCGGCGAAGGCCAGCCGCAGGGCGGCCTCACCGGCCACGGCCGCCCGCAGGCCCCCGCCCGGCTGCACGGGGGTGCTCACAGCCCGTACGTCTCGAGCAGGCGCAGCCACACCTCGCTGATCGTGGGGTAGCTGGGCACCGCGTGCCACAGCCGGTCCAGCGGCACCTCCCCCACGACCGCCACGGTCGCCGAGTGCAGCAGCTCCGCCACGCCCTGGCCGACGAACGTGGCGCCCACGACGACGCGGCGCTGCTCGTCGACGACGAGGCGGGCGCGGCCGGTGTAGCCGTCGGCGACCAGGGAGGCGCCCGCGACGTCGCCGATCTCGTAGTCCACGACCCGCACGTCCAGGCCCTCGCGCCGGGCGCGCTCGGAGGTGCGCCCCACGGAGGCGACCTCGGGGTCGGTGAACGTCACCTGCGGGGTGGCCGTGCGCGTGGCGGTGGCGGCGTACCGGGACCAGGCGGGCGCGGTGCCGGTGAGCTCCCCGCGGGCGCGGGCGGCGATCGCGTCGCCCACGACGCGGCCCTCGTACTTGCCCTGGTGGGTCAGCTGCACGCGCCCGGACACGTCGCCCACCGCGTGCAGCCAGCCCCCCTCGACCCCGGCGACCAGGCCGGAGTCGTCCACCTCCAGCGCGGCGCCGTCCTGCAGGCCCACGGTCTCCAGCCCGACGCCCTCGGTGGCCGCGCGCCGGCCGGTGGCCACGAGCAGCTCGTCGGCGACGACGGTGGAGCCGTCCTCCAGGGTGAGCGTGACCTCCCCGCCGCCCTCGGGGCGGGCGGCGCGCGAGACCGAGGCCGGCGAGGCGCCCAGGCGCACGTCCACGCCCTCGGCGCGCAGCGCGTCGGCGACGAGGTCCCCGGCGAAGCCCTCCTCCTTGGCCAGCAGGCGCGAGCGCACCAGCAGCGTCACCCGCGAGCCCAGGCGCGCGTAGGCCTGGGCCATCTCCACGGCGACGGTGCCGCCGCCCAGGACGGCCAGCCGCCCGGGCACGGCGTCGGCGCTGGTGGCCTCCCGGCTGGTCCACGGGTTCGCCGCGACCAGGCCCGGCACGTCCGGCAGCACCGGCACCGAGCCGGTGGCCAGGACCACCGCGTGCCGGGCGCCCAGGGCGGTGGTGGTGCCGTCGGCGGCGGTGACCTCCAGGCGCCGCGGCCCGGTCAGGCGGGCGCGCCCGCGCAGCAGGTGCAGCCCGGTGGACTCCAGCCACTGCACCTGCGAGGAGTCGTCCCAGTCGCTGGTGAAGCTGCTGCGCCGCGCCAGCACCGCGGCGGCGTCCAGGCCGCCGGTGACGGCCTGCGCCGCGCCGGGCAGCCGCCGCGCCGCGGCCAGCGCGTGCCCGGGCAGCAGCAGCGCCTTGCTGGGCATGCACGCCCAGTACGAGCACTCCCCCCCGACCAGCTCGTCCTCGACGACCACGACCTCCAGGCCGGTGCGCGCGGCGCGGTCGGCGACGTTCTCGCCCACCGCCCCCGCCCCGACGACGACGACGTCCGTCTCCCGCTCGCGTGTGCTCACGACCCGGACGGTACGCAGCCGGTGGCGCGCGCACCACGGGTGCGTGTGGTGTGATCGTGCGGTGGGCAGGGGCACGAGCATCGACTTCAACGCCTCCCCGCGCCCCACGCTGGGCGTGGAGTGGGAGGTGGTCCTCGTCGACCGCGGCACCCGCGACCTGGCGTCCTCGGCCGCGGAGGTGATGGGGGCCGTCGAGCTGCCCGCGCACGCCGGCGGCCCGCGGGTCACCAAGGAGCTGCTGCGCAACACGCTGGAGATCGTCACGCCGGTGTGCGAGACCGTCGCCGAGGCCGCCGGGGACCTGGAGTCCTCGCTGGCGGCGATCCGCCGCGTCACCGACGCGATGGGCCTGGACGTGCTGTGCGCCGGCACGCACCCCTTCGGCGTCTTCGACAACCAGCTCGTCTCCGACGACCCGCGCTACGCCGAGCTGCTGGAGCGCACCCAGTGGTGGGGCCGGCAGCTGCTCATCTGGGGCGTGCACGTGCACGTGGGGATCGACTCGGTGCACAAGGTCCTGCCGATCCTCAACACGCTGCTGAACCACTACCCGCACCTGCAGGCGCTGTCGGCGTCCTCGCCGTACTGGGCCGGCACCGACACCGGCTTCGCCAGCAACCGCTCGCAGATGTTCCAGCAGCTGCCCACGGCGGGGCTGCCGTTCCAGTTCGAGCGCTGGAGCGAGTTCGAGGGCTACGTCGACGACATGCTCGTCACCGGCGTCATCGACGGGCTGTCCGACGTGCGCTGGGACATCCGCCCCTCCCCCCACCTGGGCACCATCGAGGTCCGGGTGTGCGACGGCACGCCCACCCTGCGCGAGCTGCGGGCGCTGACCGCCCTCGTGCACTGCCTGGTGGTGCACCTGGACGGGGAGCTGGAGGCCGGCCGGGAGCTGCCCACGATGCCGCCGTGGCACGTGCAGGAGAACAAGTGGCGCTCGGCGCGCTACGGGCTGGACGCGGAGGTCATCGTGGACGCCGCCGGCCGCGAGCGCCTGGTCACCGACGACCTGGACGACTGGCTGACCCGGCTGGAGCCGGTGGCGCGCCGGCTGCGCTGCGAGGACGAGCTGCGCTCGGTGGCGGAGATCCCGCGCCGCGGCGCCAGCTACCAGCGCCAGCGCGCCGCGTTCGAGGCGGCGGTGCGCTCGGGCGCCCGGCAGCCCCTGCTGGCGGTGGTGGACTCCCTCGTGCAGGAGATGCGCGAGGGCTGAGCGCGCGGGGGCCGGTGGGGCGCCCTCCACCGCTCGGACGACGCCCCGCGCCGGACGGACGGTGCGGCGCCGCCCGCACGGGCGATGCCCGGGGTGGGGGGTGGCTCCTAGCGTCGCGGCATGCCCATCGTCGAGGTGCAGCACCTCACCAAGCGCTACGGGGGGCGTCCCGTCGTCGACGGCGTCTCCTTCACCGTCGAGGAGGGCGAGGTCCTCGGCCTGCTCGGCCACAACGGCGCCGGCAAGACCACCACCGTGGAGTGCGTCGCCGGGCTGCGCGCCCCCGACGCCGGGACCGTCCGCGTCCTCGGGGTGGACCCCGCCGCGCGCCGCGACGTCGCCCGCCGCGCCGTCGGCGTGCAGCTGCAGGAGAGCACCCTGCCCGACCGGTTGCGCGTGGGCGAGGCGCTGCGGTTGTTCGCCTCCTTCCACCCGGCACCGGTCGACGTGGCCGCGCTGCTCGAAGCGCTGGGGCTGGCCGAGCACCGCGCCCAGGCCTACGGCGACCTGTCGGGGGGCCTGAAGCAGCGGTTGTCCTTCGCCCTCGCGCTCGTCGGCGCACCGCGCGTCGCGGTCCTCGACGAGCTGACCACCGGCCTGGACCCGCGGGCCCGGCGCGAGGTGTGGCAGCAGGTGCGCGCGGTGGTGCGCACGCGCGGGGTGGCGGTGCTGCTGGTGACGCACTCCATGGAGGAGGCCGAGCGCCTGTGCGACCGCGCCGCCGTCCTCGCCCGCGGCCGCGTCGTGGCGCTGGACACCCCGGCGGGGCTGGTCGAGCGCGTCGCCGGGGAGCAGTCGGTGCGCTTCACCCCCTCCGCCGCCCTGGACCCGGCGGTGCTGCGCGCGCTGCCGGAGGTCACCGACGTCACCACGGACGCACCGGACGGCCTCGTGCAGGTGCACGGCCGCGGGGAGCTGGTGCACGCGGTGGTGTCGGTGCTGGCCCGCGAGGGCGTCGTGGCGCGCGGGCTGCGGATCGAGCGGACCACCCTGGACGACGCGTACCTGGCGCTGACCGGCAGCTGGTGGACCGCTGAGCAGGGGGTCACGGAGCACGAGGGCGTGCACCGCGAGGAGGTGCGGCGGTGAGCGCGCAGGTGGAACTGGTGCGCGCCGAGGCGCGCCTCGCGGCGCGCGAACCGGTGGCGACGTTCTGGGTGGTCGCCTTCCCCTCGCTGCTGCTGGCGGTGTTCGCCGTGATCCCCGTCTTCCGGGAACGGCAGGACGACCTCGGCGGTCTCAGCCTGCTCGACCTGTACCTGCCGATCAACACCACGCTCGCGCTGGCGTTCCTGGGCCTGCACGTCCTGCCCGGCGCGCTGGCCGGCTACCGGGAGAAGGGCGTGCTGCGGCGGTTGTCCACCACCCCCGTCGGGCCGGTGCGGGTGCTGCTGGCCCAGCTCGCCGTCTCGGCGGTCACCGGCCTGGCGGGCACCACGCTGCTGCTCGCGCTCGGGTGGGGCGTGTTCGGGGTGGCGCGGCCGGCGGACCCGCTGCCGTTCCTGGGGGTGCTCGTGCTCTGCCTGCTGGCGATGCTGGGGGTCGGTCTCGCGCTGGGGGCGCTGTGCGCGACGACGAAGGCGGCCGCCGTCGCCGGCAACGTGCTGTTCTTCCCGATGATGCTGCTGGCCGGGCTGTACGTCCCGCTGGCCCTGATGCCGGAGGTGGTCCAGCGCGTCGGGGAGCTGAGCCCGCTGGGGGCGGGGGCGCTGGCGATGCAGCGGGCGGCCGCCGGGGAACCGGTGGGCTGGCCGCCCCTGCTGGCGCTGGCCGGCTGGACCGTGGTGGCGCTGGCGGTGTCCGTGAGACGTTTCCGCTGGGAGTGAGCCACCGGGGAGGTCCACCGTGAGCAGCACCGTGAGCAGCACCGCGCCGGGCACCGCCGAGCTCTGGATCGACAGGACCGGGCGGTGGTCGGCGCGGTTGCCGTACCCGCTGCTGGCGCTCTCGGCGGCGCTGGCGGCGGCTCTGACGGCGCAGGGCTGGTCGACCTGGCAGCGGTGGTGGCAGCTGCTGGGCGTGGCGGCCCTGCTCGCGGCGCTGACGGCCCTGTTCGAGCGCCGGCCGCGCCCGGTGCGGGTGGCGCTGGCCTGGTTCGCCGTGCGCTGGGCGCTCAGCCTGGTGCTGGTCCTGGGCAACCCCTTCTACGGGGTCTACGTCTGGGTCGGCAACGTCGACGCCGTGCGGTTCTTCCCCTTCCGCCGCGCCCTGTGGGGCATCGCCGCCACCGCCGTGCTCGTCGCGCTCTCGCAGTCCGCCGGGCCGCCCGCGCTCTCGCCGGCGCAGCTCGGCGGGTTCGTGCTGCTGTGCGTGTTCAACGCGGGGGTCGCGACGCTGTTCTCCTCCCAGGCGCTGCTCGTGGAGCGCCGCAGCGAGGAACGCCGCGCCGCGGTCGCCCAGCTCAGCGCGGCCAACCGCCGGCTGCGCGAGGCGCAGGCGGAGAACGCCGGTCTGCACGCCCAGCTCGTGGCGCAGGCGCGCGAGGCCGGGGTGCTCGACGAGCGGGCCCGGTTGGCGCGGGAGATCCACGACACGATCGCGCAGGGGCTGACCGGCGTCGTCACGCAGCTGCAGGCCGCGCAGGCGGAACCGGCGGAGGCCGCGCGCCGCGAGCGGGTGGAGAAGGCGCTGGCCTCCGCCCGCGACTGCCTGGCCGAGGCGCGCCGCTCGGTGCGGGCGCTGCGCCCGGTGGCGCTGGAGGAGGAGGACCTGACCGGGGCGCTGCGGCGGCTGGCGCACCGGCGCGGCGGTGCGGACGGGCCCGCGGTGGCGGTCGTGGTGACCGGCGAGCCGGTGGAGGTGACCGCGGAGGCGTCCGGGGCGCTGCTGCGCACCGCGCAGGAGGCGCTGGCCAACGCGACCCGGCACGCGGGAGCGTCCTCGGTGACGGTGACGTTGACGGGCATGGAGGACGAGGTGGTGCTGGACGTGCGCGACGACGGGCGGGGGTTCGAACCGGCGCGGGTGGACGGGCGCGGTTTCGGGCTGGAGTCGATGCGGCAGCGGATCCGCCTGGCCGGCGGTTCCCTGCACGTGGAGAGCGCGCCCGGGGAGGGCACGGCGGTGTGCGCGGTGGTGCCGCTGGCCGGCGGCACCGGGACGCGGCCCGCCGGTCCGGGGGCCGGCGCGTGAGCGCGGGCGCGGGCGCCGGCGCCCTGCGGCTGCTCGTGGTCGACGACCACCCGGTGGTGCGGGACGGCCTGCGCGGCATGCTCGACGCGGAGGCGGGTTTCGAGGTCGTCGGGGAGGCCGGCGACGGGGTCGAGGCGCTGGCGCGGGTGGCGGACCTGGGACCGGACGTGGTGCTGCTGGACCTGCGGATGCCCCGGATGGGCGGGGTGGAGGTGCTGCACGCCCTGGCCGGGCGCACGCGACGGCCACCGGTGCTGGTGCTCACCACGTACGACACCGACGAGGACGTCTCCGCCGCGCTGGCCGCCGGGGCGACCGGTTACCTGCTCAAGGACGCCCCGCGCACGGAACTGGTGCGGGCCGTGCGGGCCGCCGCCCGCGGGGAGGCGGTGCTCGCCCCGCCGGTCGCCACGCGCCTGCTGGACCGCGTGCGCGCGCCGGACCGGCAGGCGCCGGGGGCGCTGAGCGGGCGGGAGCTGGAGGTGCTGCGGCTGGTGGCGTCCGGCTGCACGAACCGCGAGGCCGCGCGGCGGCTCGGTGTCAGCGAGGCGACCGTGAAGACGCACCTGGTGCACGCCTACGCCAAGCTCGGCGTCGGCGACCGGGCCGCCGCGGTGGCGGTCGCCTACGAGCGCGGCCTGATCGCGCCCGGCGCGCGCTGAGTGCGGTGCACGGCACGGGGGGGTCGCTCACCCGGCCCGCGCCCCGTGCCGTGCACCCGCGTGCGCCTACCGCGCGGTGACCGCCGTCCAGTGCACGGCGCGCGCCACCTGCGCGAACAGGCCCTTGGGGTGGTCGCGGAACAGCGGCTCGGTGCCGAACGACACGACGGCGGTGCCGTCCTCGTCCACGCCGCGCACGAGGGAGGCCTGCCCGGCGGCCTGCTGCTGCCCGCCGGCGCCGTCCTCCCCGGCGCGCCAGTGGCCGGCCACGAGCGGGTCGGTGGAGGCGTAGCGCTGCTCGGCGACGACGCCCGCGCCCAGGTCGGTGAACCACAGCGGGGAGTACACGAAGGAGTTCGGCAGCGCCCCGGCGGTCAGCGGCCCGCCGGAGTTCTCCACCGCGACGACGCCGTTGGCGGCGCCGGGCCCGCGCACGGCGGTGACGTCGAGCAGGTCGGCGGAGTCGTTGAACGCCGCGCCGGTGGCGCCGCGCGTGACGACGCCGCCGTCGGCGACGAACGCGTCCAGGGCGGCGCGCGCCGGCGCGCCGAGCGCGGCGCGGTCCAGGCCGGTGGACACGTACAGCACGTCCACGCCCTCCCAGGAGAACCCGGCGTCCAGGACGGCGGTGGAGACCGGCACGACGTCGAAACCCATCCCCGCCAGGGCGGTCAGCTCGTCGCCGCCGGCGGCGGCCGCGACGGTGACGTCCTCCAGGGCGGCGCCGGGGGTCCCGGGCGCCACGCCCTCCACGCGCACGCCGTAGCGCTCGGCGACCCGCTCCACCTCGCGGCGGGCGGCGGCGGGGGCGACGGCGGTGCCGTCCTCGCGCCCGCGCAGCGCCACGCCGGCGTCGAGCAGGGCGTTGACGGCGCTGACGTCGGCGGGGTCGTCCAGGCGCAGCAGCAGGTCGTCGCCGCGGCGGGCGGCGACGGCACCGGTGGGCGCGGCGGCGGCGACGGGGTCGCCGTCGACGGACAGGTCGCCCTCGCGCACCACGTCCACGGAGGCGCCCCACAGCAGGCGGTGGCTCCAGCCGCTGATGTCGTACATCACCGGCACGTCCTCGCTGATGTCGCGGCCGGCCTCGAGCACGACGTTGGCCAGGCCGCGCTTGGCCTGGTGCATGTCCACGACGTACGAGCCGGCCCCGTAGCGCACCCCGCCGGCGGTGAAGGGGGCGCTGGCGCGGGTGACGCGCACGTCGTTGGCCACGAGGTGGTCCACCAGGCGGGCCGCGGCGGCGGCGCTGCGCTGCCCGTCCCCGGCGGGCACGACGTAGGCGCGCGGGAACGTGGTGGTGTAGCGGTCCTCGGGGCCGAACCCGGGCACGGCGCCGTCGGCGAGGGTGCGCTGCGCCTCCCCGGCGGCGCCGCGGCGGAACACCTCGACCTGGTCGGCGACGAGCTGGCGGCGGTTGCGCACGGCGTACTCGACGGCGGCGGTGATGGTGGCCTCGGCGACGCGCGTGTTGACCTCCGAGCGGCGGCGCAGCTCGGTCACCGGCAGGGTGTCGTACTCGGCGCCGTTGACCCGCAGGGGGAACTCCACGGTCTGCCCGACGGCGCCGTGGTAGACGGAGTACATGGGCGTGAAGATCGGCGGCCAGTCGTCCCACTCGCCGGGGGTGAAGTCGCGGAACGGGATGTCCGCGCGCGTCGTCTCGGGCAGGCCCAGGGCCTGGATGGCGCGCTCCATGCCCAGGGCGTTCTCGTACGCGTGCTTCAGGTACAGGTCGTACTCGTAGTTCTGCCCGTGCGGCGGGGTGCCCGGCTCGATGAGGGTGGTGCCGGTGTAGCCGTGCTCGTCGACGAGCACGAGCGGCTGGGCGCCGATGATCGCCTCGCGCACGGCGCGCGTCTCCGGCTGCGAACCGGTGATGAAGTCGCGGTTGAGGTCGAAGTCGGCGGCGTTGCGGCGGGTGCCGGCCACGCGGCCGTCGGGGTTCATCGTGACGACGACGTGCACGCGGGCGGTGTCGACGACGCCGCGCACCGCGGGGTCGTCGCTGGTGGCGAGCCGCTCGATGACGCGGCGGGCCCCGTCGGTGCCCTCCCACTCGTTGCCGTGGATGTTCGCGTTGACGAACACCGGCGCCTTGTAGCCCTCCAGCAGGGCCCGGTCGCGCGCGGCGGCGGCGGGGTCGTCCTGGATCTTCGCGCGCAGGCGCTCCTGGCGGCGCGCCTGCGCCGGCGTCTCGGGCGAGGTGACGGTGACGAGGTACAGGTCGCGGCCCTGGGTGGAGCGGCCGATCACCTCCACGCTGACGCGGTCGCTGCGCCGCTGCAGCTCGTTCAGCCACGGCGCGAGGTCGTGGTACGGGGTCAGGCCGAGCTTGAGGGAGCGGTCGCCGGCGTCGACCGGGAACGTCGCCAGCTCGGTGCGCCGCGGGTAGCCCTGCACGCGCCCGGCGCCGGCGGGCGCGCCGCGCAGCAGCCGGGGGGCCTCGGTGGCGGCG
>NZ_JAAALM010000099.1 GCF_009906395.1 Kineococcus indalonis | reverse complement strand
GCGCCCCGGCGGCGCCGGGGGCCGCCGGCCCGCCGGGGCGCTGCGCCTGACGTGGCTGCACGCCCGCTACCAGGTGACCGAGACCCTGCGGGTGCCCGTGGTCGTGGTGAGCACCGCGGTCTTCCCCGCCCTGATCCTGGCGGTGTTCGTCGTGCCGCAGGCCGGGGGGATGGGCCCGGCCGCGGCCACCGGCGCCGTGGCGCAGCTGGCGGTGTTCTCCGCGATGAGCGTGTCGCTGTTCACCCACGGCGCCGGCACCGCCGAGGACCGCGCCCTGCCGTGGGACACGCACCTGCGCACCCTGCCGGTGGGCGCCGGGCCGCGCTTCGCCGCGCGGGTGCTCACGGGTGCCTTCTTCACCGTCGTGGGGCTGGTGCCGCTGCTGGTGCTGGCCGCGCTGGTCACCGACGCCACCACCACGCCCGCGCGCTTCCTGGCCGGCCTGGGCGGGCTGCTCGCGGCGGGCCTGCCGCTGCTGGCGCTGGGCCTGGCGGTGGGGTACTCGGTGCCGGCCAAGGCGGCGCTGGCGCTGGCGCAGGTGCTGCTGCTGCCGCTGGCCTTCGCCGGCGGGCTGTTCCTGCCGCCGCAGGTGATGCCGGGGTGGCTGCAGTCGATCTCCACCTGGACGCCCACCCGCGCCGGGCGCGACGTCGTCATCGGCGCGGCCACCGGCACCGGCGTGCCGGGCACCGCGCTGCCGGTGCTGGTGGGGTGGACGCTCGTGCTGGGCGCGGTGGCGGTGTGGGCGATCCGCCGCGACCAGGGGCGCCGCTTCCGCTGACGCCCGGTCCGCTGACCCCGGGGTGCGCGGGGTGCCCGCGCGTGCCAGCCTCCGCACCGTGACGGACCTCGACGGCGCGCGCGTGCTGCTCACCGGTGCCGGCGGCGGCCTGGGCCGCCCGATCGCCGCGCGCCTGGCCGCGGCCGGTGCCCGGCTCGTCCTCAGCGGCCGCGACCGGGCCCGCCTGGAGGGCCTGCCCGGCCACCCGGTGACCGGCGACCTGCGCCTGCCCGACGGCCCCGGCGCGGTCGTGGCGGCGGCGGTGGCGCACCTGGGCGGCCTGGACGGCCTCGTGCACGCCGCCGGCGTGGTGGCGTTCGGGCCGGTGGAGGAGGCCGACGACGACCTGCTCGACGAGCTGTTCCTCGCCGACGCCCTGGGGCCGGTGCGGCTGCTGCGCGCGGCGGTGCCGCACCTGCGCGCGGCGGCGCGCGAGCGCCCCGGCGCCTTCGCCGCGCTGGTCTCCGCCGTCGTCGCCGAGCAGCCGGTGGCCGGCATGGCCGCCTACAGCGCCGCCAAGGCCGCCCTGAGCGCCTTCGCCGGCGCCGCGGGCAGGGAGCTGCGCCGCGACGGGGTGCGGGTGCTGGACGTGCGCCCGCCGCACACCGAGACGGGCCTGGCGGGGCGGCCGGTGGCCGGCACCGCGCCGCGCCTGCCCACCGGGCTGGACCCCGACGCGGTCGCCGAGCGGGTGGTGCGGGCGATCGCCGGCGACGAGCGGGACCTGCCGGCCTCCGCCTTCGGCCGGCCGGCGTCCGCCCCCGGCTGAGCGGCCCGCCGCGCGCACCGCGGCGGGCGTGCACGCGCGTAAGCTCGTGCGCCGTGGCCATCGACTTCCCCGCCGAGATCTCCGCCCTCCGCCAGACGTACGCGTCGATCCGGGAGGTGTCGGACCTCGACGCGCTGCGCTCGGAGCTGGCGCAGCTCAACGAGCGGGCCGCCGCCCCCGACCTGTGGGACGACGCCGAGAACGCCCAGGCCGTCACCAGCCGGCTGTCCGCGCTGCAGGCGGAGCTGGACCGCGTCGAGAGGATGGGCTCGCGCATCGACGACCTCGAGGTCCTGGTGGAGCTGGCCGAGTCCGAGGACGACGCCGACTCCCTGGCCGAGGCCGAGCGGGAGCTGACCGGCATCAAGAAGCAGCTCGACGAGCTGGAGGTGCGCACCCTGCTGTCGGGGGAGTACGACGGCCGCGAGGCGCTGGTGACGATCCGCTCCGAGGCCGGCGGCGTGGACGCCGCGGACTTCGCCGAGATGCTCATGCGCATGTACCTGCGCTGGGCCGAGCGCAAGGGCTACAAGACGGAGGTCTACGACACCTCCTACGCCGAGGAGGCGGGCATCAAGTCGGCCACCTTCAAGATCGCCGCGCCCTACGCCTACGGCACCCTCAGCGTCGAGCAGGGCACCCACCGCCTGGTGCGCATCTCCCCGTTCGACAACCAGGGCCGGCGCCAGACGTCCTTCGCGGGCGTGGAGGTGCTGCCCGTGGTGGCCGAGACCGACCACATCGAGATCCCCGAGAACGACGTGCGCGTGGACGTCTACCGCTCCTCCGGCCCCGGCGGGCAGTCGGTCAACACCACCGACTCCGCGGTGCGGCTGACCCACATCCCCACCGGCATCGTGGTGACCTGCCAGAACGAGAAGTCGCAGCTGCAGAACAAGGCCGCGGCCATGCGCGTGCTGCAGGCCAAGCTGCTGGAGAAGGCGCGCCAGGACCGCCAGGCCGAGCTGGACGCCCTCAAGGGCGACGACTCCGGCTCGTGGGGCAACCAGATGCGCTCCTACGTGCTGCAGCCGTACCGCATGGTCAAGGACCTGCGCACCAGCTACGAGGTCGGCAACGCCGACGCCGTCTTCGACGGCGACATCGACGCCTTCCTGGAGTCCGGCATCCGCTGGCGCCGCCAGGGCGAGCGCGCCGCCGGCGCCGCGAGCTGACCACCGCGCGCGGGCGGGCCGGGGCGCTCGCGACCCACCCGGACGGGGGCAGGCGCTCACCCAGCGTGCCCGCACGTAGAGTGGACGACGGCCGGAGCACGACCGCACCACCCCGTCCCCGAGACCGGCCGCCCCGCGAGTGATCACCTTCGAGCACGTCAGCAAGGTCTACGGCGAGGGGAACCGCCCCGCGCTCGCCGAGGTGACCCTGCAGGTCGACCGGGGCGACTTCGTCTTCCTCGTCGGCCCCTCCGGGTCGGGCAAGTCCACCTTCCTGCGGCTGGTGCTGAAGGAGGAGAAGGCGTCCTCCGGCACGGTGCAGGTCGCCGGGCGCGACGTGGGCCGCCTGCGCAGCTGGAAGGTGCCCGCGCTGCGCCGCCAGATCGGCGTGGTGTTCCAGGACTTCCGCCTGCTGGCCGACAAGAGCGTCTTCGAGAACGTCGCCTTCGCCCTGCAGGTGCTGGGCAAGCCGCGGCACGTCATCGCGCAGTCGGTGCCCGAGACGCTGGCGCTGGTGGGGCTGGGCGGCAAGGAGAGGCGCCGCCCGCACGAGCTGTCCGGCGGCGAGCAGCAGCGCGTCGCGATCGCCCGCGCGTTCGTCAACCGCCCGGCGCTGCTGCTGGCCGACGAGCCCACCGGCAACCTCGACCCGGAGACCAGCGTCGGCATCATGAAGCTGCTGGACCGCATCAACCGCACGGGGACGACCATCGTGATGGCCACGCACGACGACGACATCGTCGACCAGATGCGCAAGCGCGTCGTGGAGCTGCGCGACGGCCGCGTCGTGCGCGACGAGGACCGCGGCGTGTACGGGTCGAGCCGCTGATGCGCCTCGGCTTCGTCGTGCGCGAGATGGGCGCCGGGCTGCGGCGCAACTTCACCATGACCGTCGCGGTGGTCCTGGTGACCATGGTCTCGCTGTTCTTCTTCGGCCTGGGGCTGCTCGTGCAGCAGCAGGTCTCGATCCTCAAGGGCGACTGGTACGACCGCGTGCAGGTGTCGGTCTTCCTGTGCGGGCCGGTGAGCACCGAGGAGGACTGCCCCACCGGGGCCGTCACCTCCGCGCAGCGCGACGCGCTGCGCGCGCAGCTGGAGTCCTCCCCGCTGGTGGACCGGGTCTTCTACGAGTCCCAGCAGGACGCCTACGACAACTTCCTCGAGCAGTTCGACGACGCGATCACCGAGAACGTCACGCCCGACCAGCTGCCGGAGTCCTTCCGCGTGCGGCTGACCGACCCCTCCCGCTACCAGGAGGTCCGCGAGCAGTTCAGCGGCCAGCCCGGCGTGGAGGACGTCCCCGACGACCGGGCCGTGCTGGGCCCGCTGTTCGCGGCGATGGACGGCGCCACGCGCGTGGCGCTGGGCCTGGCGGCGCTGATGCTGGTGTGCTCGGTGCTGCTGGTGTCCACCACGATCCGGCTGACGGCCTTCAGCCGCCGCCGCGAGGTGAGCATCATGCGCCTGGTGGGCGCCTCCCGGGCGCTGATCCAGCTGCCGTTCGTGCTGGAGGGGGTGATCGCCAGCCTGGTCGGCGCGGTGCTGGCCTCCGGGGCCCTGTACGCGCTGGTGGAGTTCGGCGTGGGGCGCCTGCGCGAGCGCCCCGACTTCACCACCCGCCTGGTGGAGACCTCCGACGTCCTCTTCCCCACGGCGCCGGTGATGCTCGGCGTCGGCGTGGTCTTCGCCGTGGTGGCGTCCCTGCTGAGCCTGCGGCGCTGGCTGCGGGTCTGAGCGGGGCCCGTCGCGGCTGCGCCCGCGGCGAACGGCCGTGCGCACCGGTGCCCGGCGCACCTAGAGTGGACGGTCCAGCAGCAGCAGGGGGAGGACGCACGTGCCGCGCGAGACCGGCCGCAAGGTGATCGCCAGCAACCGCAAGGCGCGCCACGACTACCACATCGAGGACACCTACGAGGCGGGCCTGTCCCTGACGGGCACCGAGGTGAAGGCCCTGCGGATGGGCCGCGCCTCCCTGGTCGACGGCTTCGCCCAGATCGACCGCGGCGAGATGTGGCTGGAGCACGTCCACATCCCCGAGTACGTGCAGGGCACCTGGACGAACCACGCGCCCCGCCGCCGCCGCAAGCTGCTGCTGCACCGCGCCGAGATCGACAAGTGGGCCGGCAAGGTCCGCGAGTCCGGCCTGACGATCGTGCCGCTGTCGCTGTACTTCGTCGACGGGCGCGTGAAGGTCGAGATCGGCCTGGCGCGGGGCAAGAAGAACTACGACAAGCGCCACGCGCTGCGCGAGCGGCAGGACCGCCGCGAGGCCGAGCGCGCGATGTCGCTGCGGCGGAACCGGGAGTGAGCCCCGCGCTCGTCCACCGCGCCGGTGCCGCCCTGGCCCTGGCCGCCGCCGTGCTGGCCGGGCCGGCGGCGGCCTCGGCCGCGGCGGACGAGCCGGGCGAGGACGAGCGCGTGCGCTCCTACGCCGTCGACCTCGCCGTGGGCGACGACGGCTCGGTGGGCGTGCGCGAGACGGTCGTGTACGACTTCGGCGAGGAGGGCCACCACGGCCTGCAGCGCTCCGTGCCGGTGCGCGGGCGCCACGACGCCTCCCACGACCGCCGCTTCCCGCTGAGCGGGCTGCGGGTGTCCAGCCCCTCCGGCGCCCCGGCGCAGGTGAGCACCGAGGAGGACGGCGGCGCCCTGCGGGTGCTCGTGGGCGACCCCGACCGCGAGGACGTGCGCGGGGAGCAGACGTACGTGCTGGAGTACCGCCTCGGCGCGGTCGTCGACGACGGGCCGGGCGGCCAGCGGGTCCGCGTGGACGTCCTGGGCACCGGCTGGCAGGTGCCGGTGGAGCGCGTGGACGCCACCCTCACCGCGCCCGGGCCGCTGTCGGGGCTGGAGTGCTACGCCGGCCCGGCGGGCTCGCGCGACCCGTGCGCGGTGGCGCCCGGCGACGCGCCCGGCACCGCCTCCTTCAGCGCCGCCGACCTGCAGGCGGAGGAGGGCGTCACGGTCGGGGCGGTGCTGCCGCCGGGCACCGTGGCCGCGAGCGGCCCGCTGCTGGTGGGCACCTTCAGCCCGGCGCGCGCCTTCAGCGCCGACGCGACCACCCTGCCGGCCACCGGCGCGGTGCTGGCCGCCGGTGCCGGCGCGGTCCTGCTCTCGCGCCGCCGCGCCGGTGCGAGCACCGCGCCGGCGGCGGGGGCCGTCGCGGCCGCCGCGGGCCCGCCGGAGGGTCCGCCCGGCGTGCTGGGCGCCCTCGTGCACGGCGGCGCCACCGCCGACGACGTCGTGGCGACCCTGCTGGACCTGGCCGAGCGCGGCCACCTCACGCTCGCCGCGCTGGGCCCGGACGGGGGCGCGGACGGGAGCGCGGACGGGAGCGCGGACGGGAGCACGGACGGGGGTGCGGTCGCGGACTGGCGCCTGGAGCGCCGGCGCAGCGCGGAGCCCACCAGCCCCGCCGAGCAGCGGCTGCTGCACACCCTCTTCGGGGACGGCACCGTCACGACGCTGTCGGCGCTGCGGACCCGCGCGCGCGCCGGGGTGCAGCTGACGCAGCAGCTCCTCGACGACGAGGCGGTGCGCCGCGGCTGGTTCCGCGAGCGCCCCTCGCGCCTGGCGCACCGCCGCCTGGGGTGCGCGCTGGCCGCCCTGGCCCTCGCCGTGGCCGCCGCGGTGGCGCTGGCGCTGTGGACGCGCTTCGGGCTGGTCGGGCTGGCGCTGGTCGCCGCGGCGCTCGTGGTGCCCCTGGCCGTGCGGCCCCGCCCGGCGCTGACGGAGCAGGGGCGCCGCGTGCGCGGCGCCGTGGACGCCTTCGCCGCGGGCCTGGAGCGCGCCGGGCGCGACCCCGGCGCCGCGCCCGGCGGCGGCGCCGCGCTGGGGCGCCACCTGCCGCTGGCGGTGGCCCTGGGCGCCACCGACCGGTGACCAGCATACGTCCCAACGGCGCCGGCGGGGTGCCGGGCGCCAGCCTCGGGGCCGTGGACATCCTCACCGCTCGTGGCCTGGTCATGGCCTACGGCGACGGCCCGGGGGCGACGCGCGCGCTCGACGGGGTCGACGTCGCCCTGCGCGCCGGCGAGTCCGTCGCCGTCACCGGCCCGTCGGGCTCGGGCAAGACGACCCTGCTGCACTGCCTGGCCGGCGTCCTGCGCCCCACCTCCGGCACCGTGGAGCTGGCCGGGGCGGACCTGACCGCGATGAGCGACGCGCACCGCACGCGGCTGCGGCGCAGCGCCGTCGGCTTCGTCTTCCAGTCCGGGCAGCTGCTGCCGGAGCTGCCGGCGCAGGAGAACGCCGCGCTGCCGCTGATGCTCGCCGGCGTGGACCGGCGCACCGCCACCGCCCGCGCCCGCGAGCTGCTGGGCGCGCTGGGCCTGGGCGGGCTGGAGCTGCGCCGCCCCGGGCAGCTGTCGGGCGGGCAGGTGCAGCGGGTGGCGATCGCCCGCGCCCTGGTGGGTTCGCCGCAGGTGGTGTTCGCCGACGAGCCCACCGGGGCGCTGGACCAGGCCACCGGCGAGGAGGTGCTGGGCACCTTGACGGGTGCGGCGCGGCGGGCGGGGGCCGCGCTGGTCGTGGTCACGCACGACCCGGCCGTGGCGCGCTGGTGCGGGCGGACGCTGGCGATGCGCGACGGGCGCGTCGTGCGCGAGTTCCGCGCCCCGGCCGCGCCCGCCGCCGGCGGCGGGGTGCCCTCGTGAGCGGGGCGCTGCGCACCTGGCTGGCCCTGCTGCGGCACCGCGACTCCGGCGGGCACCTGCCCGCGGTGCTGGCGGTGGTGGCCTTCGCCGCCGCCACGTGGGCGGTGCTCACCGTCGCCGGCGGGGTGCAGGCGTTCACCGGGCGGGCCCGCCTGGCCGGGCCGGAGTCGGACGCGGCGCTCTACCCGCTGCTGGCGTCGGTGTCCGTGGCGCTGCTGGTCGTGCCGAGCGCCGCGCTGGGCGGGGCCGCGGCGCGCCTGACGGTGGCCCGGCGCGACGAGCGGCTGGCCCGGCTGCGCCTGGTCGGCGCCACCAGCGCCCAGACGGGGCTGGTGGCGCTGCTGGACGCGGGCCTGCAGGCCGTGGCGGGCGCGGCGGCCGGCGTGGTGCTGAACCTGCTGGCCACGCCGGCGGTGGCGCTGCTGCGCTTCCAGGGCCGCGCGTTCGAGCCGGCCGAGCTGCGGCTGGGGCCGCTGCCGGTGGCGGCGGCGGTCGCCGCGGTGCTGGTGGTCTCCCTCGTCTCGTGCGCGGTGGGCCTGCGGCGGGTGAGCACCACCCCGCTGGGCGTGGCGCAGCGCCTGCCCGTGAAGACCCTCAGCCGGCTGCGGGTGCTGCCGGTGCTCGTGGTGGGGCTGGCGTTCGCGGCGGCGTTCCGGGGGCTGGGCTCGCTGGCGGCGGGCGTGGGGCTGGGCGCGGCGGTCCTGGTGCTCGCGGTGCTGCTGGCGGGCACCTTCGCCCTGTACAACCTGCTGGGCCCGCTGCTGCTGTCGCTGCTGGGGCGCGTGCTGGCCGCGCGGGCGCGCAGCGCGGCGACGCTGCTGGCGGCGCGGCGGCTGGTCGAGGACCCGCGCGGGGCCTGGCGCGGCGTGGGCGGCATCGCCCTGGTGACCTTCGTGGCGGGCTGCCTGAGCGTGGTGCCGGGGATGACGGCCACGGACGGCGGTGACGTGGAGGGCGACGCGCTGCTGCGCGACACCGGCACCGGGGCGCTGGTCACGCTCGTCGTCGCCGCCGTGCTGGCGGCGGTGTCCACCGGCGTCACGCAGGCCTCGCGCGTGCTGGACGCCGCGCCGCAGCACCGCGCGCTGCACCTGGCCGGCGCGGACGTGCGGGTGCTGCACGCGGCGCGCTCGCGCGAGACGTGGGTGCCGCTGCTGGTCACCGCGGGCGGGGCGGCGCTGACGTCGCTGCTGGTGGTCTCCCCGCTCCTGGCGGTGCTGCGCTCGGCGCCGGTGGGGGTGCTGCTGTTCGCGGTGTGCGCCGCCGGCGGCGCGGGGCTGGTGCTGCTCGCCTCGCGGGCCAGCCGCCCGCTGCTGGTGCGCTCGGTGGACCTCCAGCAGCCCCTGCGGTGACGGGCGGTCGCTGCGCGCTCACGTGGTCGCGCCGACACGTGTCCGGGTGGACACGTGTCGGCGCGAACACGTCCTGTCGCAACCGTTCCGCCGTGCCGGGGAGTTTCCCGTGATCGGTTCGGAGGGCGGTGGGCGCCGTGCCTACCGTCGCCCCGGCGGCCGTGCGGTCGCCGACCGAGGGGGGACGCCGTGCAGGACGCCGACTACCGTCGACTCGTGGAGGAGTCGCCGATCGCCACCCTCGTCGTGCGCGACGAGCAGGTGGTCTGGGCCAACCGCGCCGCCCGCCGGCTGCTGGGCCTCGAGGGCGTCCCCGGGGGTGCGGCCGGGGCGGAGCAGCCGTTCGCGCCCGTGGCGCTGGCCGGCCTGGTGCACCCCGACGACCGCGACGGCCTGGCCGCGGCCCTGGCGGAGGCGCTGCGGGCCGCCCCGGGCGAGCCCGCCGCCCCGGCCGAGTGGCGCTTCGTGCGCCCCGGCGCCGGCACCGCCACGGTGGAGGTGGTCGCCTCGCCCGTGGAGTTCGAGGGCGCGCCCTCGCTGGCCCTGGCCTGCTGGGACGTCTCCCAGCACGTCGAGCGCCACCGCGACCTGGCCCACCGCGCCACCCACGACCGCCTGACCGGGCTGCCCAACCGCTCCCTGTTCGAGGACCGCTGGTCCCGGGCGCGCTCGCGCGCCCGGCGCAGCGGCACGGTCCCGGTGATCGCCTTCTGCGACGTCGACGACCTCAAGCTGGTCAACGACCGCCACGGGCACCAGCTCGGGGACGAGGTGCTGATCGCGGTGGCCCGGCGCCTGAGCGCGGTGGCGCGCGAGGAGGACACCGTGGCCCGCTACGGCGGCGACGAGTTCGTCGTGCTCGTGGAGAACCCCGCGGAGGCCGAGCCCGCCGCGCTGGAGGAGCGCTTCCGGCGGGCCGTCACCGGCGTGGAGGTGGCCCTGCCCGACGGCTCGGGCACCGCGCGCCTGACGTGCAGCGTCGGCCTGGTCGTGGACGACCCCGGCTCCCCGCCCGCGGAGGTGCTGGCGCGCGCCGACGCGCGGATGTACCGGGA
>NZ_JAAALM010000999.1 GCF_009906395.1 Kineococcus indalonis | reverse complement strand
CTGCTGGTGGCGGCGGCCGCGCCGGTGGTGCTGGCCGCCGAGGGCTGCCGGCAGTTCCTCGCCGGGGCGCGCGACGGGGACGTGCAGGAGCTGCGGTGGCGCGCGCAGGTGCTCAGCCCGGAGCCCTTCGGCGGCGGGGTGCGCGCGCTCGGCCCGACCGACCGGTGGGCCCCGATGCTGGAGGCGGTGCCCGCGGTGAGCGCGCTGCTGGCCTCGTCGGTGGGCCTGGTGGCCGTCGCGGGCGTGGCGCTGGCGGGCCGGCCGGCGTGGCTGGCGCCGTCCGCCGCGCAGCGCCGCGCGGGCGCGGGCGTCGCCGCGGCGGTGGTGCTGGCCTCGCTGGGGCTGGCGGTGGGCTCGCTGGCGACGGTGTCCGGGACCGGTGGCGGCCTGGCCGCGTACTCCCTCACCCCGCCGTGGGGCTGGCTGGAGGCGTCCGTGCCGCTGGGCACCGCGCTGCTGTGCGCGACGCTGGCGGTGCTGTGCGCGGGGGCGCTCCTGCGGCCCGGCGCACAGC
>NZ_JAAALM010000998.1 GCF_009906395.1 Kineococcus indalonis | reverse complement strand
GGCGCGGACGGTGAGCGCGCTGCTGCTGGGCCCGGGCGGCGGGCTGGAGCGCCTGGCGCGGCCCGGGGTGGCGCCGGGCGCGCCGGGGTGGGCGTTCCACGGCACCGCGCCGACGGCCTCGCCGTGGTTCCTGGCGGTGGCCGAGCCGCACTCGGGCACCCCGCTGGACCTGCTGCACACCTCGGGCACGGCCCTGGCGGTGCTGGGGGCGGCGCTGCTGCTGCCCGCGGCGCTGACGCGGTTCCTGCTGCCGGTGGCGGCGTTCGGGTCGATGCCGCTGTCGGTGTACACCGCGCACGTGCTGGCGCTGGCGGTGCACCCGGGCGACGCGCCCGCGCTGCTGGCCGTGCACGTGCTGGTGGGGGTGCTGCTGGCGACGGCGTGGCGGGCGGCGTTCGGGCGCGGGCCGCTGGAGTCGGCGCTGTCGGCCGCGGCGCGCGGCGGGGCGGGGCTGGTGGCGCCGGAGCCGGCCCGGCGCTGAGCGGAGGGCGGGCCCCGGCGGGAACGGCGGGCGGG
>NZ_JAAALM010000997.1 GCF_009906395.1 Kineococcus indalonis | reverse complement strand
GGTTCCTTCTTCGCCTCCGACAACACCTGCGAGATCTGCCGCGCCGGCTACCAGACCTCCTGCCTGCACCGCGAGGTGCTCGGCACCGGTGGCGCCGCCCAGGCCGAGCGCATGCGGGTCCCGCTGGCCGACGGCACTCTGGTGGCCACCCCCGGCGTCCCCGACGCCGACCTCGTCCCCAGCCTGCTGGCCGCCTCCGATGTGCTGGGCACCGGCTGGTTCGGCGCCGTGGCCGCCGAGGCCGGCCCCGGCAAGAGCGTCGCGGTCGTCGGCGACGGGGCCGTGGGCCTGTGCGCGGTGCTGGCCGCGAAGCAGCTGGGCGCCGAGCAGATCGTCCTGTTCAGCCGGCACGCCGACCGGCAGGCCCTGGGCCGCGAGTTCGGCGCCACCGACATCGTCGCCGAGCGCGGCGAGGCAGGGATCGCCGAGCTGAAGGAGCTCACCGGTGGGCTGGGCGCGCACTCGGTCGTCGAGGCCGTCGGCACCCACGAGTCGATGCACCAGGCCATCGGCTCGACCCGCCC
>NZ_JAAALM010000996.1 GCF_009906395.1 Kineococcus indalonis | reverse complement strand
CCGCTACCGCTCCCGCCGCCCCCGCGACCCGCCCGCGCGCCGGCGCGGCGGCGGGCGGAGCGGCGGGGCGCTGAGGTGCGCGACGTACCCTGCACCGGTGGCCCAGCCCTCCCCGACGGGCGCCGAGACCGGCGCCGAGACCGGCGCCGAGACCGGCGCTGACACCGGCGCTGACACCGGCGGCGGGACCGGCGGCGGGACCGACGGCGGGACCGGCGCCGGGCCGCGCCGCCGGCGCGCGCAGGCCCTCGCCCTGACCGCCGCGGTCCTGCTGGCCGTGGCGGTCTGCGTCGTGCTCGGCCTGTGGCAGTGGAGCCGCGGCAACGTGGTCGTCAGCGACCCGCCCGCCACCCGGCCCGTCGACGGGGGCGGTGGCGGTGACGTACGCGTTGGCCACCGGGTAGTCGACGCGGTTGACGAGGTCGGCGGCGCTGACCACGTACGTCCGCCCCGCCGGCAGCGCGGCGCTGGAGGGCGCCAGGTCGGAGGTCTCGGGGGGCTGCACCACGCCGGCGAGGTCGACCTC
>NZ_JAAALM010000995.1 GCF_009906395.1 Kineococcus indalonis | reverse complement strand
GGTACCGCACCTACGAGGGCAAGCACCTGCGCCTGGAGGACGCCCGCGTCTTCGACCTGCCCGAGCAGCTGCCGGTCATCGCGGTGGCGGCCAGCGGGCCGGCGTCGGCGCGCATCGCCGCGGAGCTGGGCGACGGGCTGTTCGCCACCGAGCCCAAGGGCGACATGGTGGACACCTGGAGGCGGCTGGGCGGGCAGGGCCCGGCGTACGCGGAGGTGCCGATGGCGTGGGCGCCGGACGAGCGCAGCGCCGTCGAGGCGGTGCTGGAGAAGAGCCGCTGGGCGGTCACCGGCTGGAAGGTCATGGCCGAGCTGCCGAACCCGGTGAACTTCGACGCCGCGACGCGGACGGTGAAGGCGGAGGACGTCACGGCGCAGTTCGCCGTCGGCCCGGACCCGGCCGGTTACCTGCAGAACGTGCAGCAGTACGTCGACGCGGGTTTCGACCACGTCGTCACCCAGAACGCGGGCCCGGACCCGGACGGCTTCCTGGAGTTCTTCGCGAACGAGCTGGCCGGTCCCGTGCGGGCCATCA
>NZ_JAAALM010000994.1 GCF_009906395.1 Kineococcus indalonis | reverse complement strand
GCCACGCCCCGGTCCCGCACCACCCGTTCGAACCGGTGCGCGCGGCGCCCGGGGGATCGCCGCGTTCCCCCGCGAACACCCCGCGGAACCACCGCCGGTGTTCCTCCGGCACGTTCCCGGAACACCCGCACCCGCCACCGGCCGTTCCGCGGGGAGCCGGTGCTCCGCACCCGCCGGCGGTGAATTCTCCGCGCACCGCGTTCGGTTCCCGTGCGAGGGCCCGGAACACCGGTCCGCTAACGCGGGAGAACCCCACCCGTTCGCCCCGAGAAAGCACTCCGGGTGCGCGAACTCCGAGAGAACTGTGGTTTCATGGTGTTCAGCATCAATCAACCCACTTCCTCCCGGGAGCCAGCATGGCAAGCCACGACGTCGCACTGAAGGTGGCCACCGAACTGCCGGTCGGTGCCGTCGACCTCGAGATCCCCGTCAAGCGGAACGGCCGCAAGATCGGCACGTTCACCGTGAACGCGAACGGCGTCTCCTGGAACCCCTCCACCTCCAAGGCCCCCACCTCGGTCTCGTGGGAGGACCTGCCCGCCGCGC
>NZ_JAAALM010000993.1 GCF_009906395.1 Kineococcus indalonis | reverse complement strand
CCGGTGCGCGTGGTGCTCGACGCCCTGGACCTCGTCGCGGACCCGCCGGTGCGCCCGCTGCCGCACGGCGGGGTGCCCGAGCCGGTGTGGCGCGCCTGGCGCGCGCGCCGGCCCGCCGAGCCGCGGGCGCGCCCGCCGACCCTGACGCGCAGCCGGCCGGCCTCGGCGCCCGCGCCCGGCGCCGAGGAGCAGCCGCCCTTCTCCTGGCCCGACGTCCTGGTGACGCTGCACCGGTACCTGCTGCTGCCGCACCTGGGGCACGAGGTCCGCGTCGCCGCGATCGGCACCGCCGTGCGCCTGACCCACCTGGACGGCGCCCCCGTCGCGCTGGCCGACCCGGCCGCCCGGCTGCGCGCCCACCGCGTGCTCAGCGGGCACCGCGCCGAGCTGGACCCGCACGAGCTGCTGGCGTTCGCGCTCCTGCACGCCGCGCTGCGCCCCTTCCTGGAGGCGCACCCGCCCGGCGGCGACCTGGACCTGCGCCTGGTGCTGGCGGCCGCCGGCGCCGGGCTCGACGCCGACGACGTCGCCGCGGCCCACGCCGCGGGCA
>NZ_JAAALM010000992.1 GCF_009906395.1 Kineococcus indalonis | reverse complement strand
GGCCAGGACGACGGCGTCGGCGGTGCGGGTGCCGCCGGGGGTGCTCACGCGCCAGGCGCCGCCGGGGTCGCGCTCCAGGGCGGTGACGGGGGTGCCGGTGCTCACGCGCGCGCCGCGGGCGGTCAGGTGCGCGGCGAGGGCCTCGGGCAGGCGGGCCACGCCGCCGCGCACGCCGGCGAAGACGGGCCCGGCGGCGGCGGGGCGGGCCGCGGCGGCGGCGCGCACGGCGGCGAGCAGGGAGCCGCCGCGGCGGGCGTGCTCCCACAGGGCCGGCACGGTGGCGCGCAGGGACAGGCGGTCGGCGCGGCCGGCGTAGACGCCGCCGAGGAGGGGCTCGACGAGGCGGTCCACGACGGCGCGCCCGACGCGGGCGGCGACGTAGTCGGCGACGGCGACGTCGTGCTCCAGCGGCGGGGCGGGCAGGTGCTCCTCGGCGCGCACGCGCTCGACGTCGGCGGGCTCGAGCAGCCCGGCGACCTGCTCGGCGGAGCCGGGCACGCCCATGAGGGTGCCGGCGGGCAGGCGGTGGGCGGTGCCGCTGGACGTGGGGGC
>NZ_JAAALM010000991.1 GCF_009906395.1 Kineococcus indalonis | reverse complement strand
ACGGCCCCCGCGCGACGTCGCGCGGGGGCCGTGCGGGGAGGTGCCCGGGGAAAGGACGACGGCCCCCGCTGGGGGGGAGCGGGGGCCGTCCACGGTCCGGCTCGGGGGGGATGAGCCGGGCCCGTCGTCGCCCTAGGGCGTACTCACCCATTTGACCCCATCGACGGCTCCCTGGCAATTCCTCCACGGGAGCGACTTGGAACTCCCTCGTCCGGGGAGCCCCGGGACGCCGCGGGACGCCGCGACCGTCAGGGCCGCAGCGCCGCCGCCCGGGTGAGGAAGTCGGCGGCCAGCGGCGCGGCCACCGAGCCGCCGCTGGCGCCGTCCTCGACGAGCACCGCGAACGCCAGGGTCCCCTGGTAGCCGATCGTCCAGGCGTGGGTGGGCGGCGGGTCCCCGGCGCCGTGCTCGGCGGTGCCGGTCTTGGCGTGCACCGGCTCCCCGGGCACCCCGGCCAGCACGGTGGCCGTGCCGGAGGTGACGACCTCGCGCATCAGCCCGCCCACGGTGGCCAGCACGGCCGGGTCGGCCGCCGGGGGCGGGCTGATGCGCGA
>NZ_JAAALM010000990.1 GCF_009906395.1 Kineococcus indalonis | reverse complement strand
CGGCACCGGTGGCGCCGGCGGCCCCGGCGGGGTGGGTGGTGCCGCTGCCCGGGCCGCTCCCGGCACCGGCCCCGGTGCAGCCCGCGGACCCGGCCCCGGTGCAGCCCGCGGGCCCGCCGCGCCTGCGCGCGGAGGAGCTGTCCCTGTACCGGCGCCCCGGGTCCGCGCCGCGCGGCTGACGTCGCGCCGGTGCTCGGCCCGCGCGACGCGCTGCCGGCGCGACCGCGGCGGGTCGTCGTGGCGGGCACCTCGGGGGCGGGCAAGACGACGACGTGCGCGCCCTGGCGGCCTCGCCGGCGTGGGTGGCGGAGTGGCAGCACGGGCGGGTGCGCGAGGTGCTCGCGGCGCGCGCGGACCTGCTGGTGCACCTGGACCTGCCGCGCGCGGTGGTGCTGCGGCAGGTGGTGCTGCGCACGTTCCTCACCGACCCCGAGCACGTGGTGCGCCTGCGCAGCCGCGCGCAGGTGCGGGCCTGGCTGGACGGGCCGCGGCGGGCGGCGGCGTCGCGGGGGGCTGAGACGGGCGCAGGCCCCCCACCGGTGGTGGGGGGCCTGCGGGG
>NZ_JAAALM010000098.1 GCF_009906395.1 Kineococcus indalonis | reverse complement strand
GTGCTCGTGGTGCTCGTGGTGCTCGTCACCGCCCCGCGCGCGCCGGCTGCGGCCGGCGGGTGCGCTCGCGCTGAGGGCCGTGCCCGCTGGCCACGCGGCCGCGGAAGACCCAGTACGACCACAGCTGGTAGGCCACGACGCCGGGCAGCACGACGACGCCGACCACCGAGATCAGCTCCAGCGCCCCCTGCGAGGCGGCCGCGCCGCGCAGCGTGACGTGCCCGGCGGCGCTGAGGGTGCTGGGCAGCACCACCGGCAGGTGGGCGGTGAACACCGCGACCACGGCGACCGCCACGGCCAGGCTGGAGGTGGCGAAGGCCAGCGCCTCCGCGCGCCGCCAGGCGGCCACGGCGGTCACGGCCAGCAGGGCGGCGGCGGCGGCCACCGCGGGCTGCCCGGCGGCGAGCAGCACGGCCAGCGCGCTCGTGGCCAGCGCGGGGGCGGTGGCCACGGCCAGGCGGCGCGCGCGGGCGCGCAGCACGCCGGTGGTGCGCAGCGACAGGAACGTCGCGCCGTGCACCGTGGCCAGCAGCACGCCGGCCAGGCCGCCGAGCACCGCCCACGGGGAGGCCATCGGCGCCAGGGAGCGGGTCAGCCCGCCCAGCGCGCCGGCGCCGGCGTGCACCTCGCCGTCGGCGGCCAGGGCCAGGCCGTCGACCAGGACGCCGAGCACGGCGCCCCAGGTGGCGGCCAGCAGCAGCGAGGAGCCGGCCAGGGCGGCGTCGCAGCGCGCGCGCCAGCGCGGGGAGTCGTGCTTGCCGCGGAACTCCAGCGCCACGCCGCGCACCGCCAGCAGCAGCAGGACGGCCACCATCGGCAGGTACAGCCCGGACAGCAGGGCGGCGTACCAGTCGGGGAACGCGGCGAACGTCACGCCGATCGCGGCGACGAGCCAGACCTCGTTGCCGTCCCAGACGGGCCCGACGGTGCGCACGGCCGCGCCGCGCTCGGCGTCGGTGCGGCCCAGCAGGGGGCCGAGGAACCCGACGCCGAAGTCGAAGCCCTCCAGCACGAGGAACAGGACCCAGGCCAGGACGGCGACGCCGAACCAGAGGACGGGCAGGTCCACGAGAACTCCTGAGACTCGGTGGTGCGCGGTGGTGCGCGGTGGGGTCGGTGGGTGAGCGGGTGGTCAGTAGGTGAGCGCCACGTCGGCGTCGTCGGCGTCGTCGGCGTCGTCGGTCGTGCCGGTGGTGCCGGTGGTGCCGCCGTCCGCGCGGGGCGCGGGGTCCGCGGGCAGCCCGGCGCGCACCAGCCGGGTGACGAGCACGGTCCACGCCCAGGCCAGCGCGCCGTAGACGGCGGTGAAGGCGGCCAGGCTCAGCAGGACCTCGCCGGCGGTCAGGCCGGGGGAGACGCCGTCTGCGGTGCGGTACAGCCCGAGCACCAGCCAGGGCTGGCGGCCGGTCTCGGTGAAGATCCAGCCGAAGGAGTTCGCGGCCAGCGGCAGCAGCGGCAGCACGGGCACCGACCACAGCACGGTGGGGGCCAGGCGGGTGTCCACGGACAGCGGGCGCCCGGAGCGGGTGACCCACAGGTGCACCAGCGCCACCGCGGCGGCGAGCACCCCGACCCCGATCATGAGGCGGAAGCTCCAGAACGCCGCGGGGATCCAGGGGGTGTAGTCGCCGGGGCCGAACTGCGCGGCGTAGGCCTCCTGCAGGTCCTTCAGCCCGGAGACCTCCGCGGTGAAGGAGCCCTTGGCCAGGAAGGAGAGCAGGCCGGGGACCTCGACGCTGAACGTGGGGCGGTCCTGCCCGGGCGGGGCGTAGGCGAAGATCGAGAACGGGGCCGCGGTGGTCGTCTCGTACAGCGCCTCGGCGGCGGCCATCTTCATCGGCTGCACCCGGGTGATGACCTTGCCCAGCACGTCGCCGGTGAGCGCGGTGGCGGCCCCGCCGGCCAGGGTCAGCCAGGCGCCGAAGCGGGACAGGGCCCGGAAGGCGGCGAAGGGCTCCGAGGTCGCCTCGTGCCCGCCGCGCAGCAGGTGCCACACGCCCACGGCCATGAGCAGCGCGCCGCCGGCCATCACGGAGCCGGCCAGGGTGTGGGGGAAGGCGGCGAGGTTGACCTCGTTGAGCAGCAGGTCGCGGAAGCTGCCCAGGCGGGCGCGGCCGGTGGCCTCGTCGACGGTGTAGGCGACGGGGTTCTGCATGAAGGAGTTCGCCGCGAGGATGACGAACGCGGAGATCGTGGTGCCCACGGCGACGACCCAGATCGTGGCCAGGTGCAGCGCGCGCGGCAGCCGGTCGCGCCCGAACCACCACAGGCCCAGGAAGGTGGCCTCCAGGAAGAAGGCGAGCATGCCCTCCACGGCCAGGGTGGGGCCGAAGACGTCGCCGTAGAAGCGCGCGAAGGCGCTCCAGGACAGGCCGAACTGGAACTCCTGCACCAGGCCGGTGACCACGCCGACGGCGAAGGTCGCCACGAGCAGCTTGCCGGTCAGCAGCGCCAGGCGCCCGTGGCGGGCCGAGCGCTGCGCGGCGCCGCGGCGGTCCAGGACCAGCGAGGCGCTCTGCAGCAGCGCCGCGGAGATCGACAGGCTGATCGACAGGGGCACGAACAGGTAGTGGTAGAGCGTCGTCACCGCGAACTGCAGCCGGGTCAGGAGCTCGATGTCCACCGGGTCCTCGATCACTGGTGGGAGGGGGGCGGCCGCCACCGGCGGGCCGTCGACTACGTCGTGTCGTAGACGTGTCCAGGGTAGGCGCGCCCACCGCGAATCTCTACGACAGGAGGTAGTACGACGGGTCGCGTTCGTCACACCTCTTCGCGTACCATCCCCCCGTGGCACTGGGTGAGCTCGAACGCGACGTGATGGACCGCCTCTGGGGCGCGGGTCGGCCGCTGACCGTGCGCGAGGTCCACGAGCAGCTCGCCGCCCACCGCAAGATCGCCTACACCACCGTCATGACGGTCCTGGACCGCCTCGCCAAGAAGGCCGTGGTGCGCCAGGAGCGCGAGGGCCGCGCCTTCCGCTACAGCCCCGTCGCCAGCCGCGAGCAGATGGTCGCCGACCTCATGCTCGACGCCCTCGGCGGCGTGGAGGCCGTGGACACGCGGCAGGCCGCACTGGTCCACTTCGTCGGTGGCGTCTCACCGGCCGAGGCGGCGGCCCTGCGCGAGGCGCTGGACGCCCTGTCCCACCCGACGGCCGGGGGCGAGACCACCCCGGCGTGAGGACGTGCCCGAGCCGGGCCCCGGGCGCGGGAGGGTGAGGCGGCGGTGACCGCCTTCTGGTTCGCCGCCCTGGCCGTGCTGCTGGCCGGGCCCGCGCCCGCCGCCCTGGCCCGCGCCCGCTGGGCCTGGCGGGTGCCGCGCGCGGCGCTGGTGCTGTGGCAGTCCGTGGCCCTGGCCGCCGTGCTCGCCACCCTCGGCGCCGGCCTGTCCTCCCTGACGCTGCTGTTCACCGAGCAGCCCGGCCTGCCCTTCCTGGCCCGCCACGGCTTCGCCCAGACCACCCTCATCGGCCTGGGCACCGCCTTCGTCGCCGTCGTCACCGTCCGGTTCTGGGCCGTGGCCGCGCTGGTGGCCGTGCGCACCCGCCGCCGCCGGCGCCACCACCGCGAGATGGTCGACCTGCTGCACCGGCGCGACGCCGCCGGCGCGGTGGACCGCGCCCTGCTCGGCGAGGCCGGCGCGCGCGTGCTGCGGGTGCTCACCGGCCCCGCCCGCGTGGCCTACTGCGTGCCCGGGGTGGGCGGCAACCGCGTCGTCATCAGCGACGCCGTGCTGCGCGAGCTCAGCCCCGAGGAGGTCGGCGCGGTGCTCGCCCACGAGCAGGCGCACCTGCGCGCCCGCCACGACCTGGTGCTGGAGGCGTTCACCGTCCTGCACGCCGCCTTCCCGCGGGTGGTCTCCTCCCGCGCCGCGCTCGACACCGTCCGGCTGCTCGTGGAGATGCTCGCCGACGACGCCGCCCGCCGGCGCACCGGCGCGCTGCCGCTGGCGCGCGCCCTCGTGCAGCTGGCCTCCGCCCCCGGCCAGGGCGCCGGCGGGCCGGGGGAGCTGCGGGTGGGCGCGGACGCCGTCACCCGCGTGCGCCGGCTGGCCGAGGACCGCTGCGGGCCGCAGGAGCGCCGCGCCCCGCACCGCGGCCTGGCGGCGGCGGCCTACGCGGCCGCCGCCGGCGTCCTCGGCGTGCCGACCCTGGCCATCGCCGTGCCCTGGATCTCCTCCAGCTGGCGCGCCCTCGCCGGCTGAGCGGCGCGGGCGTCACTGCTGCAGGAGGTACACCTCCAGGCGCACCACGCCGGCCTGCGGCGAGGAGGCGTTGACCGCGCGCCAGAAGTCGCGCTTGGCCGAGCCGGCGAACACCTGACCGGCCGCGGCGTCCAGCTGGGCGTTGACCCGGCGCGCCAGCGCCGTGCCCGCCCCGGGGGTGGGGGCCGTGCCGAAGGTCAGCACGAACGCCGCCCGGCGGCCCTGCGCGCTCAGCTCGCCGGCCGCGCCGGCCACCGCCGCCCGGACCGCCTCGTCGGAGGCGTCGTGCAGCGCCAGCTCCAGCACCACCGGGGCCTGCGCCACGAACTCCTCCTGCTCGGCGTCGGCCGCGGCGGGCGCGACGCGCTCGGGCGCCCGGGGGGCGCGGGACTCCGACGGGTAGCCGTCCGAGGGGTAGCCCAGCGCGCCGTAGCGCTCGGCGGCGCGGCGCTGCGGGGAGGGCGCGACGGGTGCCGCGGGCTGCGGCGCGCGGCGCACGGGCTGCTGCACCTGCGCGGCGGGCTGGACCGGCTGGGGCTGGTGGGGCTGCTGCGCCGGGCGCGGCTGCTGGGCCGCGCGCGCCCGGGCGGCGCGCTGCTCGGCCTGCTGCGCGGCGCGCTGCCCGACCTGCTGGGAGGCGCGCTGCCCGACCTGCTGGGAGGCGCGCTGCTCGGCCTGCTGGGCGGCCTGCTGCGCGGCGCGCTGCTGGGCGGCCTGCCGCTCCACCTGCTGCACCGCGTGCGCCACGGCCTGCTGCGCCGCCTCGTGCGCGGCCTCGTGGGCCGCCTCGTGCGCGGCCTCGCGCGCCGCCCGCGACGCCGCCTCGTGCGCGGCGCGCTGCGGCACCGACTCCAGCAGGGCGCCGATGCTGCCGGTCAGCTCCTCCTGCAGCATCCGGCTGGCGTCGCGGTAGGCGCGGTTGACCTGGCGGACGTGGTCGTCCTGCGCCATCGTCAGCGTCTCGCGCACGTTGGTGGACACCGCCTCCTCCAGCGCCGCGCCCAGCGAGGCCAGCGCGCGGCCGGTGGCGTCGGCGTGCTCGTGCTGCACGGCCTCCAGCCAGCTCGGCACCCCGCGCATGTCGCGGGCGGCCGCCTCCAGGCGGGCCTCCACGCCGCGCCAGGTGTCCAGCACCGCGTTCTGCGCCTCCAGCAGCGCCGCCATCCGCTCGTCGTGGCGCAGCCGGCGCTGCTGCTCGCCGGCGGCGTCGTCCAGGCCGCGCACCGCCGCGCCCAGGGCGCGCTCGGCGGCCTCGGAGGTGCGCTGCACGTCCGCGCGCAGCGTCTCCATCGTCTGCGCGGCCTGCGCCGCCGAGGCGGCCACGTGCTCGCTGAACGCGTCGCCGGTGACGGCGGTGACCTTCTCGATGGACTCCAGCACGGTGCCCTGCAGGCGCTCCACGTGCGCGGCGGCGGTGCGGGTCAGCTCGGTGGTGACCTCCGCGGAGGCGGTGGAGATCTTCTCCACCGACTCGCGCGCCGTGGTGCTCAGCGCCTCCAGGTGGCCGGTGACCTGCGCGCCGAAGTCGGCGCTGTGCTGGCTCATCTGGCGGGCGGAGGCGGCCAGGTCGGCCATCGCCGCGCGGGTCTCGGTGGACAGCAGCGTCACGGACGTGCTGACGCCCTCCACGGCGCCCAGCACGCGGTCGCGGCTCTCGAAGCTCTCGCGCAGCGCGTCGGCGCTGGCCTTCTCCAGCTGCCCCAGCGAGCGCTCCAGGCGGTCGGTGGACTCGCGCAGCGTGGCGGTGTGCTGGGCGCGGTCGGCGGCGATCTGCTCGCGGTGGTTGCCCATCGCCTCGCTGACCGCCGCCTCCAGGCGCACGGCGGCGGAGGCGACCTGCGCGCCGCCGTCCTGGGCGGCGCCGGCGGCCTCGATCGCGGTGGCGCTGGCCGCGCGCACGTGGCCCACCAGGGTGCTGGTGTCGGCGTGCAGGCGGATCGTCTCGGCCACCAGGCGGCCCAGCTCGGTCAGGCCGCGCTCGAAGTGCGCGCCGAGCTGCTCGGCGGCGTTGCTGCGGTGCGGGGCCAGCGCCAGCGTGGTGCGCGAGGCCAGCGCGCGCAGGCGGTGCCGGTGCGCGGCCTCGGCGGCGGCGGCGGCCTCGTCGTCGGCGCGGTGGCGGCGGTCGGTGGCCACGCTGACGGCGATCGCGGCGGCGATCAGCGCCACGGCCAGCTCGGCGACGCGGTCCAGGGAGAAGAAGGTGCGCCCGCCGAAGCCGTCCAGCCACAGCTGCAGGAACGACAGGCCCTCCCCGCCCTCGCCGGCGGCGGTCATCTGCCCGTAGGCGCGCCCGGCGAAGAGCAGGCCGGCCCAGGTGACCATGACGGGGGCGAAGACGAGGATCGTGCGCAGCGAGCCCGAGCGCAGCACGCTGCGCCGCGCGGCCACGGGGGCGGGCGGGCCGTCGACGTCCAGGACGCCGAACAGGTCGCAGTCGGCCCAGCGGCCCAGGTCGTCCTGGGCGCGCAGCGCGCCCTCCAGCGAGCGCAGCGTGGAGGCGCGGTGCTCCTGCGCCTCCTGCCCGGCCAGCGCGCCGGCCTCGTCGGCCAGCCGCAGCAGGTCCTGGTCGAGCGGGTGCGCCGCGGGCGCGCCGGTGCTCGCGGGGGCGGCCTCGTGCTGCGGCGGCGTGCTGTCCTCGGGGAGGGTCATGTCCTGCCTCACGGGTGGCTGACGGGTGCTGGCGCGGCGCCCGCCGCGGGCGGCGGGCGCGTTCACCGCCCTCTTCTCGGCGCGCGCGCCGCGCGGCTTGAGCACGCCGCCGGCCCGGCTGCTCCGCCCGGGCTGCTGCGGCCGGGTGACGGTGTGCACGCACCGTGAGGACGTGCACGCAGCGTCACGACGGCCGGGTGGGTCGGCCGGGTGCGGCGCCGGCGCCGCACCCGGTGCGCGCCGGCGCGCCGGCGGGGCCCCGCGGGGGCGTCCGCGGGGGTGCTGGAGCACCCGTCCGGGGGCCGCGGCGCGCACCGTGCGTGGCCGGGACCGGGGGGCGCTGGGCCGAACGGGTGGTGCCGCCCCCGCGGGGCCGGAAAACCCCCCGCGACGGGGCGGGCGTGCTCAAGGCCGTCGCCCGCAGGGCCGATTGAGTCCCTGGGTGCAGGAGGCACCACCAACCCGGCCAGGACGGCCGCGTACGAGCACACGCCCTCGGTGACGGCAGTCGCCGGGGCCCAGTCGGAGGGTTGCCCCGTGCCCGATCTCACCAGTGTCGCGCTGCACACAGCGCTGGACGGTCTGCAGGCGCGTCAGCGGGCCATCGCCGACAACATCGCCAACATCAACACGCCGCACTACACCGCCAACAAGGTCGCCTTCGAGGCGTCGCTGAAGCAGGCCGTCGCCTCCGGCGACGCCCGCGGCGCGGCCACGTCCGGCATCACCACGGCCAAGTCCCTGGAGCCCACCCGCGAGGACGGCAACAACGTCAACCTCGACGAGGAGACGATCTCCAACATCTCCACCGGGCTCAGCTACCAGACCGTGCTGTCGGCGCTGAACTCCAAGTACTCGCTGCTGCGCACCGCGATGGGCCGCTGATGACCGCGCCCGCCACGAGCGCGCCCGTCACGAGCGCGCCCGCCACGAGCGCGCCCGGCGCGAGCGCGTGCGTGAGCCCGACCAGCAGGTGGAGCTGCCGCCGCTGCCGCGCCGCGAGGGCGAGGGCGAGCAGGCCCGCGCCGAGCGCCAGGACCGCCCCGAGCGCCAGGACCGCCCCGAGCGCGTCGAGCGCCAGGACCGCGGTGAGCGCCAGGACCGCGGTGAGCGCCAGGAGCGCGCCGAGCGTCCCGAGCGCGATCGCGCGGAGCGTCCGGAGCGCGCCCGCACCGAGGAGCGCGAGCCCCGCGCCGCCGCGGTGGGCGTCTCCGGCCCCGTCGACGACTTCGACGACGAGCGCGGCGGCCGCCGAGGCCGTCGCAACCGCTACCGCGACCGCAAGGGCCGCCGCGGCGGCCGCGAGGGCGCCGCTCCCGAGGTCGACACCGAGATCAGCGAGGACGACGTCCTGCTGCCGGTGGCCGGCATCCTCGACGTGCTGGACAACTACGCGTTCATCCGCACCTCCGGGTACCTGGCCGGGGCGAACGACGTGTACGTCTCGCTCAACCAGGTCAAGAAGAACAACCTGCGCCCGGGCGACGCGGTGACCGGTGCGGTGCGCCAGCCCCGCGAGGGCGAGCAGCAGGGTCAGCGCGCGAAGTTCAACGCGCTGGTGCGCGTGGACACCGTCAACGGCGCCCCGCCGGAGCAGGCCCGCAACCGGCCCGAGTTCACCAAGCTCACGCCGCTGTACCCGCAGGAGCGGCTGCGCCTGGAGACCGAGCCCAACGTCCTGACCACGCGGATCATCGACCTGATGTCCCCGCTGGGCAAGGGCCAGCGCGGTCTGATCGTGGCCCCGCCGAAGGCCGGCAAGACGATGGTCATGCAGGCCATCGCCAACGCCATCACGACGAACAACCCCGAGTGCCACCTCATGGTCGTCCTCGTCGACGAGCGGCCCGAAGAGGTCACCGACATGCAGCGGACGATCAAGGGCGAGGTCATCGCCTCGACCTTCGACCGTCCCGCCTCGGACCACACCGCCGTCGCCGAGCTCGCCATCGAGCGGGCCAAGCGCCTGGTGGAGCTGGGCAACGACGTCGTCGTGCTGCTGGACTCGCTGACCCGGCTGTCGCGCGCCTACAACATCTCGGCGCCGGCCAGCGGCCGCATCCTGTCCGGTGGTGTGGACGCCTCGGCGCTGTACCCGCCCAAGCGCTTCTTCGGCGCCGCCCGCAACGTCGAGAACGGCGGCTCGCTGACCATCCTCGCCTCGGCCCTGGTCGAGACCGGCTCCAAGGCCGACGAGGTGATCTTCGAGGAGTTCAAGGGCACCGGCAACATGGAGGTCCGCCTGTCGCGCCAGCTGGCCGACAAGCGCATCTTCCCCGCCGTGGACGTCCCCGCCTCCGGCACGCGGCGCGAGGAGATCCTCATGTCGCGCGAGGAGCTGCAGACCGTGTGGAAGCTGCGCCGCGTGGTCACCGCGCTGGACGCGCAGGCCTCCATCGAGCTGCTGCTCGACCGGCTCAAGAAGACCCGCAGCAACCTCGAGTTCCTCGTCCAGGTGCAGAAGTCCACGCCCCTGGTCAACAAGGACTCGGACGACTGACCCGACCGGCCCGGCGCGGGAATCACCGCGCCGGGCCGTCGGTTCCACCAGGTGAGCCGCTCCAGCAGCCCCCTGTGGGAGACTGGCTCGACCGCAGGCCCCGGCTCACGCCAGCACGACCCCCGGTGGGGGTGGGCGACCCGGCGCCGCTCGACGCGATGAGGAGAACACCATGAAGGCCGGTATCCACCCGGAGTACGTGGAGACCCAGGTGACCTGCACCTGCGGCAACACGTTCACGACCCGCAGCACCTCGACGAGCGGCGAGCTCCGCGCCGACGTGTGCAGCGCCTGCCACCCGTTCTACACGGGCAAGCAGAAGATCCTGGACACCGGCGGCCGGGTGGCTCGCTTCCAGGCGCGCTACGGCAAGAAGACCGCCAAGTAGCACCCTCGCAGCGCCGGTCCCACCGCCCCTCGGGCGGCGGGACCGGCGCTGTCGCGTTCCCGCCGCCCCGCACC
>NZ_JAAALM010000989.1 GCF_009906395.1 Kineococcus indalonis | reverse complement strand
GTCCACCGCCGCGCGCCGGGCCGGGGGTGACCCCGCAGCGGGCCGCGCAGGGCGCACGTCAGCGCCGGGTGGTCTTCGCCGGGTCGAGGAACCCGCCCGGGGAACAGGCCGAGGAGCCCGACCGGCGCTCCGCCCGGTGGTGCGCCGGTCAGTTCGGCGCGAAGCGCGGCAGACCGCCGCAGAACCAGCCGGAGTACTCCGCGGGCGCCGGCGGCTCCAGCAGCTCGGAGGACGTGGCGCCGGCCGGTTCCCACACGCCGTCCACGGACCGGTACGTGACGCCGGTGCCGACGAGGACGTCCCCCTCGGGGTCGTCGGGGTCGCGGTCGGTGGAGCGCACGGTGAGCTGGCCGGGTTCCAGGCAGGTGATGCTCCGGTTCAGCGCGGCGGAGGCGTCCACGTACCAGCCGTCCGCGCCGCCGGGGGCGGCCTGCTCCTCCAGGCTCCCGCCGCGCCAGGTGAGCACGGCGTTGCGCTCGGCGTGCGCGCCGGTGTCGGTGAGCAGGACGAGTTCGGCGCCGGGGCGGTCGTCCACCGGGTGCGCGCCCACCCACCCGGAC
>NZ_JAAALM010000988.1 GCF_009906395.1 Kineococcus indalonis | reverse complement strand
CCGCCAGGCCCCCGCGCGCCACCGCCAGGCCCAGCAGCAGGTACCCCGTCCAGCCGAGCACCGGGTAGTAGCCCGTCAGCAGCAGCGTGCGCAGCAGCTCCAGCGGGTGCGCCAGGTCCAGCAGCGTCGGCTGCTGGTAGGTCGGCTCCAGCGCGTGCGCCGCGCGCAGCCACCAGCCCGCCACCGGACCGGCCACCAGCCACGCCGCCGCCAGCACCGCCAGGCGCCGCGCCGGCCACCACAGCACCGGCAGCACCAGCAGGAACGCCACCCCGTAGTACGGCAGGATGATCGCCACCCGGCTGCCGGCGCTCACCAGCGCCAGGCCCAGCAGCGCCACCAGCGCCCCGCGCACCGCGATCCCCAGCCGCGCGGCCGAGCGCGGGCGCGCCGCCGGCGGCGTGCGGCGCGTGGACAGCCCCAGCGACACCCCCGCCAGCACCCCGAACAGCCCCGAGGCGCGCCCGTCCGCCAGGTCGAACAGCGCGCCCGGCAGGCCCGGGGCGCCCTCCGGCACCACGTGCGCGGTCATCATCCCGGCGATCGCCACCGCGCGGGCCAGG
>NZ_JAAALM010000987.1 GCF_009906395.1 Kineococcus indalonis | reverse complement strand
GCCCTGGCCGACCCGGGCCTGCTCGCCCTCTACGCGCAGGGGCTGCTGCTCATGGGCGCCTTCGTCACCGTCTACAACTACGTCGGCTTCCGCCTGCTGGCGCCGCCCTTCTCGCTGTCGCAGACCGTGGTGGGGCTGCTGTTCGTCGTCTACCTCGCCGGCACCGCCTCCTCCGCGCTGGCCGGGCACCTGGCCGCCGCGGGCCGGTTGCGGGTGCTGCTGGGCTCCACCGCCGTGCTCGCCGCCGGCGCCGCGCTGACCCTGGCGGCCTCCCTGCTGCTCGTCGCCGCCGGGCTGGTGCTGCTGACCGCGGGGTTCTTCGCCGCGCACGCCGTCGCCAGCGGCTGGGCCGGGGCCCGGGCCCGCCCCGGCGCCCGCGCCCAGGCCTCCGCGCTCTACACCGTCGGCTACTACGCCGGCTCCAGCGTGCTGGGCTGGCTCGGCGGCCTCGCCCACGACGCCGGCGGCTGGGGCGCGGTCGTCGCCGGCGTGCTCGCCGCGGCCGCCGCGGCCGCCGCCTGCGCCGCGCTGGTCCTGCGCCCCGCCCGCGCGGCGGGCAGCAT
>NZ_JAAALM010000986.1 GCF_009906395.1 Kineococcus indalonis | reverse complement strand
GTCAAGGCCGCCATCCTCGACCGCTCCCTGCCCGGGGGGCACCTGCTCACCGAGGGCGAGGTCGCCGAGCGCGTCGGCGTCTCGCGCACCCCCGTGCGCGAGGGCCTGCTGCGCCTGCAGGCCGAGGGCCTGGTCCACCTGATCCCCAAGCGCGGCGCCCTCGTGGTGCCCGTCTCGCCCGCCGAGGTCGAGGACGTCCTCGAGGCCCGCGAGCTCGTCGAGGTCCACACCGCCGCCCGCGCCTGGGAGCTGCGCGCGCAGCTCACCGCCCCGCTGGCCGCCCACCTGCAGGACATGCGCACCGCCCGCGAGGCCGGCGACGGCTGGGCCTTCACCGCCGCCGACCGCGCCTTCCACGCCACGCTCGTGCGCGCCGCCGGCAACGTCATCCTCTCCGGCCTCTACGACACCCTGCGCGACCGGCAGATGCGCATGGGCGTGGCCACCGTCGGCGGCTCCCGCGAGCGCATGGGCACCACCCTGCAGCAGCACGCCGCGCTGCTCGAGGCCCTCTCCGGCGCCGACCGCGAGCGCTGGCTGGAGCTCGTGCGCGAGCACGTGCGCACCGCCGGGC
>NZ_JAAALM010000985.1 GCF_009906395.1 Kineococcus indalonis | reverse complement strand
GCCCGGGCACGACGAAGGGCCGCCCCCCTCGCGGGGGGCGGCCCTTCGTCAGGGGTGGAGATGGCGGGAATCGAACCCGCGTCCGCCAGCGTGGTACCAGGGCTTCTCCGGGTGCATCCTGTTCAACGGTCTGCTCGGCCCCGATGCTCACACAGGCGTGTCATCGCCGGGCCCAGCCGCGTTGCGTGTTCCCTCCACCTACGCGACCTCGGTGGAGGGTGAGCTCCCTAGTCGATGCCAGGACCCGGGGCGGAAGCACACCCGGGCTGACAGCGTCACACTCGCTCAGGCGGCGAGGGCGAACGCGGTGCGCTTGGAATCGGCACCTATTGGTTTGCACGGAGCGTTGACGAGATGACCGTGCATCCTCGACCCGCTTCCCCTGGCTCGACGACCGACGTCGAAACCTGTCATCCCCTTGTTCAGTTGTGCTGCCGGCCCCGTCGTGGCGACCGGTGACCAGCATACGTCCCAACGGCGCCGGCGGCGCGCGCATTCCCGCACCCGGCGCTCACCACGAGCCGCCGCCTCCTCCCCCGGCGCCGCCGCCGACGCCTCCGGCTCGCTCACCGCC
>NZ_JAAALM010000984.1 GCF_009906395.1 Kineococcus indalonis | reverse complement strand
GGTTCCGCGGTGGCGCCGCCGACCCCCGCCGCGGCCGCGAGCAGCGCCGCTGCCGCCCGGTGCGCCGTGCGGGCGGCGGGGCGGGGCGCGGGCCGGTGCTGGGTGCCGTTCACTCCACGTGCTCCTCGTCGGTGCCCTCGAACGGGCGGGCGCGGCCGTCGCCGCCGGCGCGCAGCTCGCGCAGGCCCACGATGCCCAGCAGGGTCGTCGGCACGACGACGTCCACGTGGGCCACGACGACGGTGCGGCGGCCCCGCGGGTCGCCCTCGGCGGTGGTGCCGCGGAAGCAGCCGGCCGGGTCCACGAGCGGGCCGCCGGCCTCCGCGGCGGCGCGGCAGTAGGCGGTGACCCGCTCGGCGACCCGCTCCTCCGGCAGCAGCCGCAGGTCCGGCGCGTCGAGCTCGACGGCCGCGGCCCCGGCGCGGGCGGCCTCCTCCGCGTAGGCGATCGCCCGGGCGCGGGCGGTCAGCTGGCGGGAGGCGTCGACGACCAGCCCGGCCAGCAGCAGCAGCACCAGGGCCAGCACCGGCACGGCCGGGGCGATGGAGCCTTCCTCCCGGTGGGCGGGGGCCGGC
>NZ_JAAALM010000983.1 GCF_009906395.1 Kineococcus indalonis | reverse complement strand
CGTCCCACCCGGCGGCCAGGCCGCCGGTGAACCCGGCGGGCGGGGCGGCGGCCGCCACCGCCGGCCCCTCGTGCAGCCCCACCTCCACGCTCGCCAGGGCCACCTGGTCGGCCAGCGTGCGCTGGCGGGCCTGCAGCGCCTCCAGGTCCGCCTGGCGGCGGGCGATCTCGCCCTCCAGCGCCAGCACGTCGGGGATCGTCGTGGCCTGCGGCAGGCGGGCGCGGAACGCGGCGAGCACCGCCCGGGCGGAGGTGACCCGGCTGCCGACGTCGGCGACCTCGGCGGTGACGTCGGTGGCGCTGGTGGTGCGCCCGGTCTGCCGGCCCAGGGCGGCCACGCCGTCGAGGACCTGCCCCAGGCGCTCCCCGGGCACCCGCAGCGTCAGCCGCGCCGACGCCGGTCCCTCCCCGCCGCCGGTGCTGCTCGCGGCGACGAGCCCGCCGGCGGCGGTGGCCAGCTCCGCGGTGCGGCGGGCGGCCGCGGCGGCGTCGCGGACCTCCACGTCGAGGGTGGCGGTGGAGACCACCGAGCGCCCGGCGGCCGCGTCCAGCGGGCCCGGCGCTCGGTGGTCTCCAC
>NZ_JAAALM010000982.1 GCF_009906395.1 Kineococcus indalonis | reverse complement strand
CCGAGCCCCTGCCCGCCGAGGTCGCCGCGCGCCACCCGCACCGCTACGCCGTGCTCGACGTGGAGACCACCGGCATGGACGCCGCCACGGAGCGCGTCGTGCAGGTCGCGGTGGTGCAGCTGGCCGCCGACGGGCGCGTGGAGGGCACCTGGGACTCCCTGGTGGACCCCGGCCGCGACCCCGGCCCCACCCACGTGCACGGCATCAGCGCGGACATGCTGCGCGGCGCCCCCGCCTTCGCGCAGGTCGCCGAGCACCTGGCGGGCCTGCTCGCCGGGCGGGTCCTGGTGGCCCACAACGCCCGCTTCGACTGGGGCTTCCTGCGCGAGGAGTTCACCCGCGCCGGCACCGCCTACCGCGTGCCGCACTTCCTGTGCACCGTCACCCTCAGCCGCCGGCTGCGACTGCGCGACGTCACCCTCGCCGGGGTCGCCGCCCACTGGGGCGTGGTGCAGCACCGCGCCCACGACGCCGTCGACGACACCCGCGTGCTCACCGAGGTCTTCCGCGCCTCCCTGCGCGCCGCCGCCGAACAGGGCGTCGACCTGCCCCTGACCGCGCTGCGGCGGCGCCGGG
>NZ_JAAALM010000981.1 GCF_009906395.1 Kineococcus indalonis | reverse complement strand
GTGGTGCGGGACGAGCCGGTGCGGCGGCCGACGATCAAGGACGTCGCCGCGAGGGCGGGCATCTCCAAGGGCATGGTGTCCCTGGCCCTGCGCGGGGCGCCGGGCCCCAGCGCGCAGACCACCGCGCGGGTCCTGGCCGCGGCCGAGGAGCTCGGCTACCGCGCCGACCGCAGCGCCAGCGTGCTGGCCCGCCGCCGCACCCGGCTGCTCGGGGTGACGATGGTGCTGCGCAACGCCTTCCACGCCGAGCTCGCCGAGGGGCTCCAGGCGGCGGCCGACGAGGCGGGCTACGAGGTCGTCCTCAGCCCGGTCACGCCCGCCCGGGGGGAGCGCCGGGCGGTGGAGACGCTGCTGGACTCGCGCTGCGAGGCCGTCCTGCTGCTCGGTGCCGAGCTCCCCCTGGCCGACCTGGTCGAGCTCGACCGGCGCACGCCGGTCGTCCTGGTGGGGCGCGGGGCCCCGCGCGGGCGCCTGGACGTCGTGCGCACCTCCGACGACGCGGGCACCGCCCTGGCGGTGGAGCACCTGATCGGCCTCGGGCACCGCGGCCTGGTGCACGTCACGGGGGGCCCGGGGGAC
>NZ_JAAALM010000980.1 GCF_009906395.1 Kineococcus indalonis | reverse complement strand
GCACCATCGACTGCACGTTGCCGCCGCGGCGGCAACGTGCAGTCGATGGTGCTGTCGATGCTCGTCATCCTCGGCCTGGTCGCCGTCGTCGTCTGGGCGGTGCCGCGCCCCAGCTCCGTGCAGCAGCCGCCGGCCGACGTGGCCAACGCCGCCTCCGGCGCCGCCGGCCGGCTGCCCTTCGTCCCGCCGGTGCCCGCCGGGCTGGACGGCTGGACGCCCACCTCCGCCGAGGTCAACCGCTCCACCGACGACGTGGCCACCTGGCACGTGGGCTACCGCACCGACGAGGGCGAGCACGTCGCCGTCGAGGTCGCCCGCGACGCCACGGCCGCCTGGCGGCGCGCGCAGACCGCCGGCGGGGCCGCCGACGGCACCCTCGACGTCGACGGGCGCCCGTGGGAGCGCCAGCTCCAGCCCGACCGCGGCCGGCACAGCCTGGTGCGCACCCAGGACGGCGTCACCGTGATCGCCACCGGCGAGGCGGACTACCCCGTCCTGGCCGAGCTGGTGCGCGCCACCGAGGCCGGCTGGGCGGCGGCCGGCTCGACGTGGGGCGCCCCGCCCGCCTGAGGGGCCCCTACCCC
>NZ_JAAALM010000097.1 GCF_009906395.1 Kineococcus indalonis | reverse complement strand
CCCGCCGTCCCCGGCGCGCCGGGGACGGCGGGCGCCGCGCCGCGGGCCAGGCGGGCGCGCAGGGAGCGGCGGCGGGCGACCACGCCGGAGACGCCGGCGCCGGGGTGCTCACCGGCGCCGACGTCCCCGGCCAGGCGGCGGCGCAGGACGGTCAGGGGCACGGCGCGGCGCACGACGACGGGGGCGAACCCCAGGCGCGCGAGGTAGCGGGTGTAGTCGCGGTCCCCCGGCAGGACGGTGCAGGCCAGCTGCTCCGCGCCCTCGGCCTCGGCCAGCTGCAGCGCACGGCGCAGCAGCGCGCGCCCGACGCCGCGGCGGCGGTGCTCGGGGACGACGTGCAGGTGCTCCACGCTGGGGCCGGTCGAGCCCCCCAGCGGCAGCAGCGGGGAGGCGCTCAGCAGCGCGTAGCCGGCGGGCCGCGGGCCGACGGAGGCGATCAGCACGCGCACGCTGCCGTCGGCCAGTGCGCGCACCAGCCGGGTGCGCACGCTGTCCACGGAGGCGCGCAGCTGCCCCTGGTCGAAGCGCGCGGAGGCGTACAGCTGCATCAGGGTGTCCACGTCGGTGACCGCGGCTTCGCGCACCACCACGACAGGTCTCGGCACGGCGTCCTCCTCGAACGGACCGGGCCCCCGCCTCCGGTCGCCGCGCTCGCGGCTGAGGGGACCTTAGGGCCTGCGCGGGCGGGAGGGAAGCGGTGCCGGGGCGGTGCGGTGCACCGCTGAGCGCGCTCTCACCCGCGCGGGTCAACGCCGTGCGCGCACCGGCCCGCGCGCGCCACCGAGCCGGTCTCCAGCACGTAGGCCACGTCCGCGGTGCGCAGGGCCTGGGCGGCGTTCTGCTCCACGAGCAGCACGGTGGTGCCCTGGCGGTTGATCTCCACGATGATGGAGAAGATCTGCTGGATGAGCTTGGGCGCCAGCCCCATGGAGGGCTCGTCCAGCAGCAGCACCCGGGGGCGGCTCATGAGCGCCCGGCCGATGGCGAGCATCTGCTGCTCGCCGCCGGACATGGTGCCCGCCGCCTGCGCGCGGCGCTCGGCCAGGCGGGGGAAGAGCGTGAACACCCGGTCCATGTCGGCCCGGTAGGCCGCGCTCTTGCGGTCCGAGCGCGTGTAGGCGCCCATGTCGAGGTTCTCCTCGACCGTCATGCCCGGGAACGTGCCGCGCCCCTCGGGGGCCTGGCACAGCCCCCGCTTGACGAGCTGGTGCGAGGGCACCCGGCTGATGTCCTCGCCCTCGAAGACGATGCGCCCGGCGCGCACCGTGCGCAGGCCCGAGACGGTCTTCAGCGTGGTGGTCTTGCCGGCGCCGTTGGCGCCGATGAGCGTGGCGATGCCCCCGGCCGGCACGCGGAAGGACACGTCGCGGATGGCCTCGATGCGCCCGTAGTTGACGCTGAGGCCCTCCACGACGAGCTGGTCCTCGCCCAGGGCGCGCTCGCTCACAGGTTCTCCTCCTCGTCGGTGAGCTGGTCGTCGTCCACGCCGAGGTAGGCGGCGATGACGGCGGGGTCGTTGCGGATCTGCTCCGGGGTGCCCTCGGCGATCTTCTTGCCGAACTCCAGCACCACGATGCGGTCGGTGACCCCCATGACCAGGCGCATGTCGTGCTCGATGAGCAGCACGGTGTTGCCCATGTCGCGCACGCGGCGGATGAGGTCCATCAGCCGCTGCTTCTCGACGGGGTTGAACCCGGCGGCCGGCTCGTCCAGGCACAGCAGCTTGGGCCTGGTGGCCAGCGCGCGGGCGATCTCCAGCCGGCGCTGCTCGCCGTAGGAGAGGTTGCGCGCCAGGTCGTCGCCGCGGTGGCCGAGGTCCATCAGCTCCAGCAGCTCATCGGCCCGCCGGTTCCCCTCGGCGGTCTCCCGGCGGTGCAGCGGCAGGCGCAGCAGGGAGTTCAGCACCCCCGCGCGGTGGTGCGAGTCCGCGCCGACCAGGACGTTCTCGCGGGCCGTCATGTTCTGGAACAGCCGGATGTTCTGGAAGGTGCGGGCGATGCCGAGGCGGTTGATCTGGTACCGCTTGCGCCGGCCCAGGGGCCGGCCGTCGAAGACGACCTGCCCGCTGGTGGGCTGGTACACGCCGGTCAGGGCGTTGAAGCAGCTGGTCTTGCCGGCGCCGTTGGGACCGATCAGGCCGAGGATCTCGCCGCGGCGGATCTCGAACGAGACGTCGTTGACGGCCACGACGCCGCCGAAGCGCAGCGTGACGCCCTCCAGGCGCAGCAGCGCCTCGCCGGTGCCCGGCGCCGGTGCGGCGGTGTCCTTCGCGAGGTCAGGCACGTGCCCCCTCCTCCGTCCCCTCGAGCTCGGCCAGGCGCTTGCCGGCGCGCTGGGCGCGGCGGGCGCGCCGCGGCGGCAGCAGGCCCTGCGGGCGGAAGTTCGCCAGCAGCAGCAGGAGCAGGCCGAAGACGACGACGCGGAAGTCGGCGAACTCGCGGAACCGCTCGGGCAGGTAGGCCACCACGGCGGCACCCACCAGGGCGCCCCAGCGGTTGCCCTGGCCGCCGACGACGACGGCCGCCAGGAACAGCATGGACAGCTGCACGGTGAACGTCTCGGGGTTGATGGCGCCCTGGCGGGCGGCGAACAGCGCCCCGGACAGGCCGCCGATGAACGCGCCCATCGCGAACGCCAGCAGCTTGTAGCGGAAGGTGGGCACGCCGTTGAGCTCGGCGGCCTCCTCGTCCTCGCGGGTGGCCTCCCAGGCCCGGCCCACGCGGCTGTCCTGCAGCAGGACGTCGCCGAGGAGGACGAGGATGATGACGCTCAGCGCCAGCCAGTAGTACGGCACGCCGTCGAGCAGGCCGAACTCCAGGAACGCGGAGGTGTTGCCCAGGTCGACGGTGGCGGTCAGCCCGTCCCACAGCAGGCGCGGCACCTCGAACACCGGCTCGCCGCCGATCGTGATGTCCGGCGGGCGGGGGATGTCCTGGATGCCGCGGGACTGGTTCAGCCACTCGGAGTTCAGCGCGACCAGGCGGATGATCTCGCCGAAGCCGAGCGTGACGATGGCCAGGTAGTCCCCGCGCACGCGCAGCGTGGGCGCGCCCAGCAGCAGGCCCGAGGCGGTGGAGATGCACACCGCCAGCACGATGAGCAGCCAGAACGGCAGCGAGCCGTGCAGGGAGCCGAAGACGCCCACGGTGTAGGCGCCGATGGCGTAGAAGCCGACGTAGCCCAGGTCCAGCAGGCCGGCGTAGCCGAGCACGATGTTCAGGCCCAGGGCGACCAGGGCGTAGGAGGCCACCGTGAACATCACGGAGCCGAAGTCGGACTCCGGGGTGGACAGCAGCGGCGGGTTCAGCAGCGGCAGCGCGTAGAAGAACAGCGCCACCGCCAGCCACACGACGATCTTGACGGGCTTGGGCAGGTCGGCCCAGCGCTCGCCCAGCGTGCGCCGCTCGGGCTTCGGGGACGTCGTGGACGTCGTGGACGTGCTCATGCGCGGGCCTTCCCCAGGGACTCACCGAGCAGGCCGGTGGGGCGGAAGAGCAGGACGACCACCAGCAGCAGGAAGGAGACGACGTCCTTCCAGGCGGAGCCGAACAGCTGCGAGCCGTAGTTCTCGGCCAGGCCGAGGACCAGGCCGCCCAGCAGGGCGCCGCGGATGTTGCCGATGCCGCCCAGGACGGCGGCGGTGAACGCTTTGATGCCGAGGATGAACCCGACGTTGTAGCGCGTGACGCCGATGTGCATCAGGTACAGCAGCGCCGCCGCACCGGCCATCAGACCGCCGAGCAGGAACGTCAACTGGACGACGCGCTTCTGGTCCACGCCCATCAGGGCGGCGGCCTCGGCGTCCTGGGACACCGCGCGCACGCCGCGGCCCAGCCGCGAGCGCCGCACGAACTGCTCCAGGGCGATCATCATCGCCAGCGCGGCGACGAGCACGATGAGCTGGGTGCTGCGGACCTGGAAGCCGCCGACGTCCAGCAGCGTGGCGTTGGGCAGCGGGTTGACGAACTGGGTGTTCTCGCGCGCCGGGCGCACGTAGTCGCCGAGCACGCCGTCCAGGTTCAGCCAGCCGGCGATGCGGTCGCGCAGGCCCATGATCTCGGAGAGCATGAACGAGGCGCCGATGGCGGAGATGAGCGCGACCAGCGGCGGGGACTTCTTCTCGCGCAGCCGCCGGTAGGCCACGCGTTCGACGAGCAGCGCGACCGCGCCGGAGACGGCCATGGCGGCCAGCAGCGCCAGCAGCAGGTACAGCACCGCCGCCGGCCCGCCCGACCCGGCGCGGGCGTTGAGCAGGGTCATCATCCAGACGGCCGCGAAGGACCCCCACATGAAGACCTCGGAGTGGGCGAAGTTGATCAGGCGCAGGACGCCGTAGACGAGGGTGTAGCCGAGGGCGAAGAGGCCGTAGATGGCGCCCACGACCAGACCCGTGAAGGTCAGGTTCAGGAAGGTGCTCAGGGGGACCACCCGGTTCGGTTCGAGCGGGGACGGGGGTGAGGTGCCGGGCACGGCGCGGCCCCACCCGCGCAGCTGGCGGGTGGGGCCGCGCCGTGGCCTCAGGAGGCCGGGATCTCCTGGTCGGCGACGATCTGGCCGCCCTCGACCTTGTAGGCCCACACGCTGATCTCGCTGGGCTCGCCCTTGTCGTCGAACGTCAGCTGCTTGGTCACGCCCGCCTCGTCGTAGCCCTTGACGAACTCCAGCAGGTCCTCGCGGGTGGTGCTCCCGTCGGCGATGCCGTCGAGCAGGATGTTCGCCGCGTCGAAGCCCTCGGCGGAGTACGTGGCCGGCGCGGTGCCGTAGGCGTCGGTGTAGTCCTGCACGAAGGTGCCCTCGGCCTGGTCCGGCGGCAGGCACGGGCAGGTGAAGACGGTGCCCTCGGCCGCGGCCTGGCCGGCGGCGGTGACGAAGCCGTTGTCCTTGGCGCCGTCGTCGCTGACGAAGGCGACCTGCTCGCTGGTCAGCCCGGCGTCGCGCATCTGCTTGGCCAGCAGGCCCGCCTCGGCGTAGTACCCGCCGAAGAAGACCGCGTCGGCGCCGGTCGCGCGGATGTCGGCCACGACCGCGGAGAAGTCGGTCTGCCCCTTCTGCACGGTGTTGTCCTTGACCTTCGCCGCGCCCAGGTCGGCGCGCACCAGGTCGGCCAGGCCCTTGCCGTACTCGCTGGCGTCGTCGACGACGTACACCTTCTGCTTGCCCAGGGTGCCGGTGATGTACGAGGCGGCCGCCGGGCCCTGCGTGGCGTCGTTGCCCAGGACGCGGAAGAACGTCTCCCAGCCCTGCTCGGCCAGCGAGGGGTTGGTGGCCGAGGGGGTGATGCCCACCAGCCCGGCCTCGGCGAAGATCGGGTCGGCCACGCGGGACTCGCCGGAGAACGCCGGGCCGACGACGCCCAGGACGTTCTCGTCGCGCACCGCCTGGGTGGCCAGGCCGGTGGCCTGGTCCGGCAGCCCCTGGGAGTCGTACTCCTCGAGGGCGACCTGGCAGGCGCCGTCCTGCGCGTTGTGCTGGGTCACGGCCAGGTCCACGCCGTTGCGGATGTTCACGCCCAGGTTGGCGTCGGGTCCGGTCAGGGCGCCGAAGAAGCCGATGCTCAGACCCTCGGGGCAGCTGCTCCCGCTGCTCGCGCCGGCGGACGGCTCCTCGGTGGAGCCGCCGGTGGTGCCCCCGCACGCGGTGAGCAGCAGGGCAGCGGCTGCGACGGGGGTCGCGAGCTTGACGATGGAGCGCACGGGCAAGTCCTCCTGGACAGGGGACCGCGTCCCCGCGGGCCGCACCGGGGGGCGGTGGAGCCGGGTGAAGAGTAGGCGAGGGTGCGGTGCACAGGGGGTGGACGGGGCCGATTTCACCGGTCCGTTACACAAAGGGAATGCCGCGGCGCCGCCGCGCTGAGCAGAAAGCTCCCCGGGACGGCAGGACCCCGGCACGCTGGGCGTGCCGGGGTCCTGGGGGCGGTGCGGGTCGGGCGCGGGCCCGCGCGGGTCAGGAGCGGTCGTCACCGGCGCTGATGACCGTGGTGGCCACCTCGCGCATCGTCAGGCGCTTGTCCATGGACGTCTTCTGGATCCAGCGGAACGCCTCGGGCTCGGTCATGCCGAACTGCGTCTGCAGCTTGGACTTGGCGCGGTCGACGAGCTTGCGCGTCTCGAAGCGGTCGGCGAGGTCGGCGACCTCGTCCTCCAGGGCCATGATCTGCTGGTGCCGGCTGACGGCGATCTCCACGGCGGGCAGCAGGTCGGCGGAGGTGAACGGCTTGACGACGTACGCCATGGCCCCGGCGTCGCGGGCGCGCTCGACGAGCTCGGCCTGGGAGAAGGCGGTCAGCAGCACCACCGGCGCGATGCGGGCCTTGACGATGCGCTCGGCCGCCGAGATGCCGTCCAGGACGGGCATCTTGATGTCCATGACGACCAGGTCGGGCTTGTGCTCCTCGGCCAGGGCGACCGCCTGCTCGCCGTTGCCGGCCTCGCCGACGACGTCGTAGCCGGCCTCCCGCAGCATCTCCACGATGTCGAGGCGGATGATCGCCTCGTCCTCCGCGACGACCACGCGGCGAGCGGTCGAGGACGGGGTCGCGGCGGTGTCGGAAGTGTTGGTCACACGCGCATCCTAGTCGCCCCGCGCCGGCGCGCCGGGGACCCGCCGCCCACCGGCGGCGCGGGCGCGCCCGGTAAGGTGCCCAGCGCGCGCCCGGCGGCGCCGGCGGACCCGTTCCGCGCACGGCGGCCGGACGCGCCGGTGCGCCCCGGTAGCCCAACCGGCAGAGGCAGTCGACTCAAACTCGATCCAGTGTGGGTTCGAATCCCACCCGGGGCACCGCGCACCGCCCGCGCACGGCGCGGGCGGGGGGAGGGACCGTCGCGGTCCCTCCCCCCGCCCGCCACCCGGCCTCAGGCGTACGCCGAGGACACCCCCGCCGTCGCGTCGCCGATGCGGTGCACGCGCACGGCGTTGGTCGAGCCCACGATCCCCGGGGGGGCCCCGGCGACGATGACGACCAGGTCGCCCTCGGCGCAGCGGCCCATCTCCTGCAGGCGCGCGTCCACCGCCTTGACCATCTCGTCGGTGGTGTTGATGAACGGCGCGTGCTGCGCCTCGATGCCCCAGCTCAGCGCCAGGCGCCGGCGGGTGGCCTCCTCCGGCGTGAAGGCCAGCAGCGGGATGGGCGAGCGCAGCCGCGACAGGCGGCGGGCGGAGTCGCCGGACTGGGTGAAGGTCACCAGCAGCTTGGCGTCCAGCTGCCTGCCGATCTCCGAGGCCGCCAGGGTCACCGCACCGCCCTTGGTGTGCGGGGTGCTGCCCAGCGGGGCGATGCGCTCGGCGCCGTGGGTCTCGGTGTTCTCGATGATGCGCGCCATGGTGCGCACCGCCTCGTAGGGGAAGGCCCCCACGCTGGTCTCGCCGGAGAGCATGAGCGCGTCCGCGCCGTCCAGGACGGCGTTGGCGCAGTCGGAGGCCTCCGCGCGGGTGGGCCGCGGCGCCCCGATCATGGACTCGAGCATCTGGGTGGCGACGATGACCGGCTTGGCCTGCCGGCGCGCCAGCTCGATGGCGCGCTTCTGGACGAGGGGGACCTCCTCCAGGGGCAGCTCCACGCCCAGGTCGCCGCGGGCGACCATGATGCCGTCGAAGGCGGCCACGATCTCGCGCAGGTTCTGCACCGCCTGCGGCTTCTCGACCTTGGCGACGATCGGGACGGTCACGCCCTCCTCGTCCATGATCTTGTGGACGTCGTCGGCGTCGGCCGCCGAGCGCACGAACGACAGCGCGACCATGTCCACGCCCAGGCGCAGCGCGAAGCGCAGGTCCTCGACGTCCTTCTCGGACAGGGCCGGCACGCTGACGGCCACGCCGGGCAGGTTGATGCCCTTGTTGTTGCTGACCGGGCCGGGCACGGCGACGCGGGTGACCACGCGCGGGCCCTCCACGGCCGTGACGTCCAGGCCGACCTTGCCGTCGTCGATGAGGATGCGGTCCCCGACGGAGACGTCGCCGGGCAGGCCCTTGTACGTGGTGGAGCACACGTCCTTGGTGCCCACCACGTCCTCGGTGGTGATGGTGAAGACGTCGCCGACGGCGAGCTCGTGGGGGCCGTCGGCGAACCGGCCGAGGCGGATCTTGGGGCCCTGCAGGTCGGCGAGGACGCCCACGGAACGTCCGGTGGCCTCCGCCGCGGCGCGCACCCCCTCGAAGTTGGCCCGGTGGTCGTCGTGGGAGCCGTGGCTCAGGTTCATCCGGGCGACGTCCATGCCGGCGTCCACCAGGGCCCGCAACCGCTCGGGGCCGGCCACCGCGGGCCCGAGGGTGCAGACGATCTTCGCTCTGCGCATGACCCGACCCTATGCCGCCCGGGCACCCGCGCGCGCCGCGGGGCGCGGCAGCACCCCGCCGCGTGCACGACCGCCACGGCCCGGCCACCGCCCGGCCACCCGCCGGACCCGTCCCCCGGCCCCGACGTGCGGGCCGCGGCGGGTGCGCCATGCTGACCCCCATGACGACGGGAGCGCAGCGGGACGACGCGGTGCCGGGGACCGCGGTGGACCTGGAGATCGACGAGCTCATCGAGCAGGGCGTGGCCGACCTCGACCACGAGTACGCCGTGTACGTGCGGCTGCACGCGGACCGGGACTGGCCCGAGGGGGCGCTGAGGGACCTGGTGGCCGACCTGCGCACCGCCCACCCGCGCATCGAGTCGGTGGACGCCCCCGAGCACGACGTGGTCGTGAGCGTGGACGGCGACGGCCTGGACGCCGAGAGCGCCGCCCAGCGCGCGCTGGTGAAGGTGGAGCAGGCCGCCGCGCGGCGCGGCCTGGCCGGGCACGCCGCGGACGTGACGGTCATCAGCGACTCGGCCGTGTGGGTGTACGACCGGGAGACCGTCGCGAGCTGGTGAGCCGCCGGGCCCCGGACGCGCCCCGCCGGGCGCCGGGGCGCCGGGCGCGGGACGATCAGGACGGGACGGGTCGAGCCGGGGCCCGGGGTGCGCGCGGTCGCGCAGGACGACGAGGAGCAGCAGTGCCAGCGGTCGACCACCCCCGCGTCGAGACGGTCCTCCCCCGCTCGTGGGCGGAGCTGCACGACCTGCTCTTCTCCGAGCCCTGGCCGCAGCGCGCCGGTCGCTACCACTCCAACGTGGTGCACCGGGGCCTGCCCTGCGCCGGGTACGGGCTGCGCACCTCCGTGCAGCGGCTGGGGCGCACCGAGCGCGAGACGGACCTGCTGCGCAACTTCCGCAAGTACTCGCGCGTGCCCTTCCGGCACCAGGAGAACGACTGGGAGTGGCTGACGCTGGCCCAGCACCACGGCCTGCCCACCCGGATCCTGGACTGGACGTACTCGCCGCTGGTGGCGCTGCACTTCGCCACCGCCGACGTGGAGCGCCACGGCGAGGACGGCGCGGTGTGGAGCGCGGACTTCGTGGCGGTGCACGAGCGGCTGCCGGAGGGGCTGCGCGCCGCGCTGGAGCGCTCGGGCGGCACCGCGTTCACCGTGGAGCTGCTGGGCGAGGTCGCCCCCACCCTGGCGCGCTTCGACGAGCTCGACGAGGAGCCGTTCATGGTGTTCTTCGAGCCGCCGTCGCTGGACGAGCGCATCGTGAACCAGTACGCGAGCTTCTCGGTGGTCTCCTCCGCGCACCAGCGCCCCGACGAGTGGCTGGCGCGCGCCGAGCCGCCGCTGGTGCGCAAGCTGGTGGTGCCCGCCGCGCTGAAGCGGCAGGTGCGCGAGCGGCTGGACCAGGCCAACGTCACCGAGCGCGTGCTCTTCCCCGGCCTGGACGGCCTCAGCCGCTGGCTGACGCGGTACTACTCCAGCCCGCCGCGCCGCTGACCGCCCGCCGGCACCCCGCCCGGCGCGCCGCGGCCCCGCCGCGCGCCGGGC
>NZ_JAAALM010000979.1 GCF_009906395.1 Kineococcus indalonis | reverse complement strand
GGTCCGGGGGTGGCGCTGGTCACGTCCACCACGCTACTCCTTAGCAAAGCTAATGACCAGCGGCAACGATCTGGGGCGGGCCACGGGTTCGCTACCGCGTTCCTCCACAGCGGGTTACAGTCAATGACGTTGAGTAGCTAGTAGGGGCTGGGCGGCACCGCCCGCCCGAGGACGGGAGCTGACGCGTGACTGGTTCTCCGGCGACCTCGGTCCCGCGCACCGGCACCGCCCTGCGCGAGGGCACCCAGCCGCCCCGGCTCGAGGGCGCCCCCACCCTCGACGTCACCCTCGACGTCGAGGCCGCCGCCCGCGCCAACCTCACCACCGCCGTCCTGCGCGCCCAGCGGCGCTTCAGCGACTGCGCCGACCTGCCCTCCCTCGCCGAGGAGCTCGTCGACGAGGTCCACGCCGCCGGCTACGGCCGCGTCCTGCTGCTGGAGACCGTCGCCCGCTCCCGCCACCGCGAGCTGGAGGTCCTCGCCGCCCGCGGCGACGCCGCGCTCGCCCCCGGCCAGGCGCACGGCGCCGGAGAGCAGCTGCTGGGCGCCGTGCGCCTGGCCGGGCTCGGCTCCTGGTCCTGGGAC
>NZ_JAAALM010000978.1 GCF_009906395.1 Kineococcus indalonis | reverse complement strand
GTGCGGGGCGTGGGGCGCGTGCGGCTCCACGAAGCCCGGCACCAGGGCCTTGACCTTGGGGATGAGCTCGGCGCGCACGGACTCCATGGACTCCGCGACGCTGCCGACGTTGGCCGGCTTGGTCACGTAGTCGGAGGCGCCCGAGGACAGGGCCTCCAGGGTCGCGGTGGCGCCGCGCTCGGTGAGGGTGGAGAACATCACGACCGGCAGGCGCCGGTCGAGGCGGCGGATCTCCTTGATGGTCTGCAGGCCGTCCATGACGGGCATCTCGATGTCGAGCGTGACCGCGTCCGGCTTCAGCTGCTGGATCTTGTCGAGCGCGACCTTGCCGTTGGGCGCCGTGCCGACGACCTCGATGGCGGGGTCGGAGGCGAGGACGTCGGTGACGATGCGGCGCACGACCACCGAGTCGTCCACCACCAGGACGCGGATCCGTTCCCGCACGCTGCACCCGACCCTTCCCTCGAACCGCCCCCTGCGGGCGGCTCCCTACTCCATCGGCGGGAGCGGGGAAACCTTGAACCCACGATGCGGCGCGTCGCCGTGACACGCCGCTCACCGGGTGTCGGGCGCCGGGAGGGGTGGGCC
>NZ_JAAALM010000977.1 GCF_009906395.1 Kineococcus indalonis | reverse complement strand
CAGCAGCACCAGCGGCACCACCGCCAGCGCCACCAGCGCCACCACGAGCACCGGGGTGCGCCAGCCGTCGCGCTCGGCCAGGTGCGCCACCAGCGGCAGGAACACCAGCTGCCCCGCCGAGGCCGCCGCGGCCAGCACGCCCGTCACCAGGCCCCGGCGCGCGGCGAACCAGCGGCCCACCACGGTGGCGGCCAGCGACATCGCCATCGACCCGGTGCCCACCCCGACGAGCACGCCCCACGTGGCCACCAGCTGCCAGCGCGCGGTGGCGAACGTCGAGGCCGCCGCGCCGGCCGCCACCAGCAGCAGGCCCGCGGTCACCACGCGCTGCACCCCGAAGCGCTGCATGAGGGCCGCGGCGAACGGGGCGATGAGCCCGTACAGGACGAGGTTGACCGACACCGCCACCGACACGCCGGCCGCGGACCAGCCGAACTCCGCCGTCAGCGGCTCCAGCAGCGTGCCGGGCACCGAGCGGAAGGCGCCGGCGGCCACCAGGACGGCGAAGGTGACCGCCGCCACCGCCCACGCCGGGTGCGGCCCGCGGGCCGGCGCGCGGCCCCGGGCGGGCGCCTGGACGGGCGTCTGG
>NZ_JAAALM010000976.1 GCF_009906395.1 Kineococcus indalonis | reverse complement strand
GGGTGTCGCGGGAGCGGCGGACGGGTGGCGGGACGGTGACGGTGGTCACCGCCGCTTCCCACGGACGGGGGTCATGTGGTTAGCCTGTCCTCACCGATCGACGACGGAGGCGGCATGACGAACCCACGGGGCGACGGGCTGCGGTCGGTGGCCGAGCAGTCCGAGGAGGAGCGCGGCGGCCCGGGCAGCATCCTGTCCCGCCAGAGCCGCGACCACGCCGACCTCGACGCGCTCATGCGCGCCCACGACGCCGAGACGGACCCCGACGCCCGCGGTCGCGTCCTCGCCGAGCTCGCCGAGCGCGCCCTGCGGCACGCCTTCGCCGAGGAGACCGTGCTCTTCCCGGCCTACCGCACGCACCTGCCCGAGCACGGCGAGGAGCTCACCCGGCACATCGAGGGCGACCACCAGCAGGTCAACGAGCTGCTGGAGCAGCTCCAGGACGCCGACCCGCGCTCGGCGGGCTACGACGAGCTCGTGCACCGCGCCTTCGAGGTGATCCGCCACGACGCCCACGACGAGGAGGACGACCTGCTGCCGCGGCTGCAGCGCGCGGCCTCCGCGGAGGAGCTGCGCGCGATCGGCGCCGCCTGGG
>NZ_JAAALM010000975.1 GCF_009906395.1 Kineococcus indalonis | reverse complement strand
GGCGGGGCTGCCGTCGGGGCCGGCGGGCACGTCCTGCAGGCCGTGCCACACGGGCAGCCCGAGGCGGTGGGCGGCCGCGACGTCGGCGTCGGCGCCGGTGGAGGCCCCCGGCAGGCGCAGGACGGCGTCGCAGCGCTCGATCAGCCGCTCAGCGGTGGGGTGCAGGACGCGCTCGGCGAGCGGGTCGGTGGGGCCGGTGGCGCCGGCGCTGCGGAGCACCGGCAGGGCGATCCACTCGCCGACCACGGGCAGGTGCCCGGCGGCGAACAGGGGCCAGGCGGCCTCCTCCAGGCGGGCGAGGTTGGCGGCCATCTTCGCGGGGTCGTCGCCGGTGCCCGAGCGGTAGGGGCCGGCGACGAGGATGCACAGGGATCGGCTCACGTGCGGCACACTACGCACGAACGCGGAAGAACGTGGACGATTGCGGAGGTACGGGGTGCTGGCGGCGCAACGGCGGGACGAGCTGCTGGACCGGCTGCGCACGCGCGGGCGCGTGGTCGCCAAGGAGGTCGCCGCCGAGCTGGGCACCACCGAGGACACGGTCCGGCGCGACCTGCGCGAGCTGGCCGCCGCCGGGCTGTGCCAGCGCGTGTACGGC
>NZ_JAAALM010000974.1 GCF_009906395.1 Kineococcus indalonis | reverse complement strand
CCGCTGCTGCGCGACGCCCTGTTCGCGGCGTGGGTCGTCCTGCTGCTGCGGGCGGTGTGGCGGCTGCCCAGCCACAGCAGGACCGCGAAGCCCGCCACGACCCCCGCCACGGTGCCCACCAGCTGCGCCCAGTGCCGCTGGGCGGTGACGTGGGTGCGCTCCCCGGCCAGCAGCCGGCGCTTCACCCAGCGCGGCAGGCCCACCCGGCCGGGGTCGGCCTCGTCGGCCGCCGCGAGCTCCGGGGGGGACGAACCCGACGCGGACGTGCCCCGCGAACCTGCCACCGCGACGACCCGCCGCTCAGGCCAGCAGGCCGTCGAAGAACGCCCCGACGCTGTTCACGAGGGTGCCGAGCGCTTCACCGACACCGCGCACGAAGCCGGCCGCGGACTCCGGCGACCGGTACACGGCGTAGAGCGCGAACACGACCAGGATCCAGCCCAGAACTCGGCGCCACCTCATGCCCAGCCCCTCCCCGCGTTCCACGAACGCCGGTCTCATCACCCGAAGTCAGGAAATCAGCACGATCGGGCGTCATCCTGCCGGAAAGGGGGCTCGGGCTCGACCACCCCGCGCCGGGCGGGACCGGGAACGGCAGGAGCG
>NZ_JAAALM010000973.1 GCF_009906395.1 Kineococcus indalonis | reverse complement strand
CCGTGGAGCCGGCCGGCGGGGTGCTGGTGTGCGGGCCGGCGCGCAGCGGGCGCACCACGGCGCTGCGGGCCGTGGCCGCCGCGCTGGCACGCCGTCCCGGGGCGCCGCCGGTGGCGGTGGTCACCGCCGACGCGCACGCGGCGCGCGCGTTCCCCACCGCCGCCTGGACGGGGTGCGCCGACGCGCGGGGGCTGCGCGCGGCGCTGGCGGCGCCCGGGGCCGTCGTGCTCGTCGACGACGCCGCGCGGGCGCTGCCGGCGGACCTGGAGGAGGTGCTCGTGGAGGTGCTGCGCGGCGGCGGGCGGCTGGTGGCCGCCGCCGACGGCAGCGAGGTCGCAGCCGCCTTCCGGGGGCTGGCGGTGGCGCTGCGCGCGGCGCGCACGACCGTGCTGCTGGGCCGCGACGGGCAGGTGCCCGCGGACGTCCTGGGCCGTCGCGCGCTGCCCGCGCCGGCCCCGGGGGCCGGTGCCGGCTTCGTCGTGGCCGGGGGCGCGTGGACGGCCCTGCGGGTGGCGGTGCCGGGCCCCTCCGCGCCGCCGGGCCCGGCGCCTACGGTGGGGCCGTGAGCACCACCGGGCAGACCACCGCCACCACGCCCCACCCGCCGCC
>NZ_JAAALM010000972.1 GCF_009906395.1 Kineococcus indalonis | reverse complement strand
GCGCTGGGGGTGGGCCTGGCGGGGGCCGTGGCCCCGCACGGCGCGGCCGTCGTGGCCGCCGTGCTCGTCGCCGCCCTCGCGCTGGGGGCGCTGGCCGCCGCGCTCACCGTCGCGGTGCGCTCCTGGCGGGCCGCGGAGGACTCCGTGGCGCGGCTGCGCGACGAGCTGGGCTCGGCCCGCGACGAGAGCGTGAAGGACCCCGTCACCGACCTGCTCAACCGCCGCGGCCTGCTGCTGCTGGGCCACCAGGTGCTGGAGTCCGCCCGCCGCTCCGGCGGCGCCGTGCACGCGTGCGTCGTGGAGGTCTCGCCCGGGGTGGTGCTCGGCGCCCTGGCCGCGCGCCCGGAGGAGCTGCGCGCCCACCGCGAGGAGGCGTGGCGCTCGGTGGCCGCGGCCCTGCGGGCGGCCACCCGCACCTCCGACGTGGTCGCCCGCGAGGACGAGGGCCGCTTCCTGGTGCTGGGGCCGGGCGCCGGCCTGCACGCCCAGGAGCTGGAGCGCCGCGTGCGCGTCGGGCTGGCCCAGCAGCGCCTGGGCGCCGGCGGGGCGGGCGCCGGGGCCCCGCGGCTGGCCGTGGAGGTCGGGGCGGCCGTGCTGGCCCCCTGGGAC
>NZ_JAAALM010000971.1 GCF_009906395.1 Kineococcus indalonis | reverse complement strand
GGCGCGCACCTGGTGCAGACCCGCCAGCGGCCCTTCGTCACCGACGACGTGCCCTCCGCCGTGGCCGCGCTGGCCGAGCGCGCCCGCCCCGGCGACGCGGTGGTCTACCTGGGCAACACCACCCGCCCGCACGTGCGGTACTACCTGCCCGCCGGCACCCCCCTGGACGACGTGCTGCTGCTGCGCGACACCGGCGCCAGCGTCTCCGTCGGCGGCGACGACCTGCCCGACGACCGGCGCGCCGCCGCCCTGGCCGGGCGCGAGCGCGTGTGGCTGGTGGGGGTGGTGCTGAACGACCCGTGGGAGGAGGTGTTCGCCTCCTGGGTGCGGCCCGCGCGCGCCGGGCGCTCCCCGGCGTTCGAGGGCGACTACGGCGCGGTGCGCGTGGAGCTGTGGGTGCGCTGAGCGGGGGAGGGGGCGCGGGTGCGCAGCCGGTCCAGGTCGGCCTGCACCAGCCCCAGCAGCACCAGGTCCACCACCAGGCCGGCCACCGCGGCGAACTGCGAGGCGGCGAAGAGGAACACCTGGGTCACCAGCAGCGAGGTCAGCGCCGAGCGCTGGAAGGACTCCACCGCCGCGCGCCGCCCGGCGCGGCGGGCCTGCACCAGCC
>NZ_JAAALM010000970.1 GCF_009906395.1 Kineococcus indalonis | reverse complement strand
GCCACCGCGGCCTCCAGGTCCCCGCTCATGCCCGCCGACAGCGACACCGCGCCCGGGTGCGCGGCGCGCACCCGCTCGGCCGCGCGCGCCAGCGCCTCGAAGGCGCGCGCGGGGTCCGCCCCGCGCGGGGCCACGGCCATCAGGCCCGCCAGCCGCAACGCGCCGGCGGCGGCCACGTCGTCGGCCACCCGCAGCACCTCGTCGCCGGCGGCGCCGCCGCGCGCGGGGTCCACCGGCGCCCCCAGCGCGGCCGCCAGGTCCACCTGCACGAAGCAGTCCAGCGCGCGGCCGGCGTCCGAGGCCGCCGCGGACAGTGCCCGCGCGAGGCGGGCGCGGTCCACGGAGTGCACCGCGGAGGCGTACCGGGCCACCGAGCGGCACTTGTTCGTCTGCAGCTGGCCGACGAAGTGCCAGCGCAGGCCGGGGTGCTCCCCGGCCAGCTCGGCGGCCTTGGCCGAGGCCTCCTGGTCGCGGCTCTCGCCCACGTCGCGCACGCCCAGGCCCACCAGGGCGCGCACGTCGGCGGCCGGGAAGAACTTCGTGACGACCACCACGGTCAGCGCGCCGGGGTCGCGGCCGGCCGCGGCGGCCGCGGCGCCCACGCGCTCGCG
>NZ_JAAALM010000096.1 GCF_009906395.1 Kineococcus indalonis | reverse complement strand
CCGCACGACCCGCACGACCCGCACGACCCGCACGACCTGGACCCGCTGGTCCAGGTCGTGCGGGTCGTGCGGGTCGTGCGGGTCGTGCGGGTCGTGCGGGTCGTGCGGGTCGTGCGGGGTGCTCAGGCGGTGGGCGCGCCCGCGGTCAGGTCCACCGGTGCCGCGATCGGCTCCGGGCGCCGGCACGTGGTGCTCAGCTCCACCGAGCTGCGCGTGTCCGCCGCGCGCTGCACGCACTCCATCACGTCCAGCACGTGCAGGGCCACCTCGTCGCTGGCGCGGTGCGCGCGACCCTGACCCAGCGCCAGGGCCAGGTCGGCCAGGCCGTACCCGCGCCCGGCACCCACGTAGCCCGCGCGCACCCCGGCGTCCTTCCAGTTGCCCGCCTCGTCCGCGCCCTCGCCCGGCGCCGGCGCCGAGGCGGCGGAGTACACCTGCACGCACCCCTCGAAGTGGTTGGGGTCGGGCACCGAGAGCGAGCCGGCGGTGCCGTGCACCTCGATGCGCGGCAGGCGCGCGGCCCAGGTGTCGAAGCTCATCACCAGCGTGGACACCGCCCCGGAGGCGTGCACCAGCACCCCGGCCACCGAGGAGTCGATCGTGACGTCGAAGGACTGCCCCGCGCGCGGGCCCGCGCCGATGGTGCGCTGCTGCTGCGGGCGCCAGGAGACGCCCACCACGCGCTGCACCGGGCCCAGCAGGTGCACCAGGGAGGTGATGTAGTACGGGCCCATGTCCAGCAGGGGCCCGCCACCGGGCTGGTAGTAGAAGTCCGGGGAGGGGTGCCAGCGCTCGTGCCCGGGGGTGGTCATGAACGCCGTCGCCGAGTGCGCCACGCCGATCTCACCGGCGTCCAGCACCGCGCGCGCGGTCTGCACCCCCGTGCCCAGCACCGTGTCCGGGGCGCAGCCCACCCGCAGCCCGGCCGCGGCGGCGGCCTTGACGACCTCGCGGCCCTCGTCCACGTGCATCGCCAGCGGCTTCTCGCCGTAGACGTGCTTGCCCGCGGCCAGCGCCTGCAGCGCGATGTCGGCGTGGGTGCGCGGCAGCGTCAGGTTCAGGACGACGTCCACGTCCTCGGCGGCCAGCAGCTCCTCCAGCGGCAGGACGCGCGCGCCCTCGTGCTCGGCGGCCAGCGCCGCGGCGCGCTCGGTGCTCAGGTCCGAGACGGCGCTGACCCGCAGCTGGGGCAGGCGCGCCAGGCTGGCGGAGTACTGCGCGCTGATCACCCCCGCGCCCACCACCCCCACCCGCAACGGCCCGCTCACCGCGCCGCCCACAGCAGACCCCTCTCGATGATCGTCTTGACGTTCGGGTCCGCGATGACGCCCATGTCGTGGCCGGGGGTGGCCACGAAGACCCGGCCCTTCCCCCACTGGCGGGTCCAGACCGCCGGGGAGGTGACGGGGCGGTTCCACGGGTCCCACTCGCGCACGGCCTGCGTCGTGGTGGCCAGGACGTCGCAGTAGTCGTCGGTGAGGACCCAGTACTGCTCGGTCACCAGGTCGAAGTCGCCGATGCCGGCGGTGATCGGGTGCTCGGCGCCGGCCGGGAGGACCTCGACGCGGTAGGGGACGAAGTTGTCCGTCTCGTCGCCCTTGAGCTCGTCGGGGTGCTTGCCCGGGTGGCAGGCGAACTGCCCGCCGACCAGGTGCAGGTAGTCCGAGGAGTTGCGGTAGGAGTCGGCGATGCCGCCGTGCCAGCCGGCCAGGCCGGTGCCGGCCTCGACGGCCGACATCAGCCCGGCCAGCTCCTCCTTCTCGATGCTCGTCATCGTCATGCACTGCACGATCAGGTCGACGGTCGCCATGTACCCGGCGTCGGCGTAGACCTTCGTGGAGCCCTCCTCGACGCGGACGGTGAAACCGTTCGCCTCCAGGTGGGGGATGAACGCGTCGGTGGCCTCGACGGGGTGGTGGCCTTCCCAGCCGCCGCGTACGACGAGGACCTGGCGCTGGCTCACGAGCAGGGTGTCCTTCCGGTGGTGCGGGTGGCGCGGGGGGCGCCGCGGTCAGGGGCGCTGCGTCACTTGCTGAAGCCGGCGGTGAGGCCGGCGATGAGCTGACGGCGGCCGACCACGTAGAGGACGAGGATCGGCAGCGTGCTCAGGACCACCGCGGCCAGGACCGCGGGGATGTTGATCGTGTACTGGCCCTGGAAGTCCCACAGCGCCAGCGGCATGACGCGGCGCTCGGGGCTCTGGGTGAGCACCAGGGGGAGCAGGAAGCCGTTCCACACCTGCAGCGCGTTGTAGATGGACACCGTGACGATGGCCGGGCGCGTCAGAGGGAAGGCGAGGCGCCACATGCTGCCCCACTCGCTGGAGCCGTCCAGCCGCATGGACTCGAACAGCTCGTTGGGCACGTCGCGGATGAAGTTGCTCAGCAGCAGCACCGTCAGCGGGATCGCGAAGGCGATCGAGGGCAGGATCAGCGCCGCGAGGGTGTCGTACAGCTCCAGGCGGATGATGATCAGGTAGACGGGGATGATCGTCGCCTGCAGCGGGATCGCCAGACCCATGAGGAAGACGCCGTTGACCGCCTTGAGGAACCGGCCGCCGCCGCCGCGCACGATGGCGAAGGCCGCCATGAACGACATCAGCACGGCCGGGACCACGGAGCCCACGGTGATGATCACGCTGTTGATGAAGTACCGCAGGATGTTCGACTCGATCACCTGCTGGTAGGCGCTGAGCGTGGGCGCCTTGGGCAGGGCCAGCGGGTTGGAGCCGAAGTACTCGGACTGCTCCTTGAAGCTGGTCACCACGATCCAGTAGATCGGGATGATGATGATCGCCAGCCAGATCCAGCCGAACAGCCCGCCGAGGTAGTTGCGCGAGCCGCCGGCGCGGCGCACGCGGCCGCCGCCGGCGGCGTCGGCCGGCGCCTTGCGGGAGGTGGAGACGGTGGTGGCCATGCGTCAGGCCCCTTCCAGCTGGCTGGTGTTCGCGTCCTTGCCGCCCAGGCGCTGCAGCAGCAGGGCCAGCACGAGGCCGACGACCACGAGGATGACGGCGATGGCGCTGGCCGGCCCCATGAGGCTGGCGCGGAAGCCGCGCAGGTACATGTCCAGCGCGAGCGAGCGGGTGGCGTCGCCGGGCCCGCCCTGGGTGAGGACGAAGATGAGGTCGAAGAAGGTCAGCGACCCGACGACCATCAGCGTCGAGGACGTGATGATCGTGTACTTCAGCTGCGGGACGGTGATGTGGAAGAACTGCTTCACGCGCCCGGCGCCGTCGAGCTGCGCCGCCTCGTACATCGAGACCGGGATCTGCCGCACGCCGCCTTGGTAGATCAGCGAGTGGAACGGCACGAACTGCCAGGACACGACGAACACCACGACGCCCAGGGCCAGCCACGGCCGCCCCAGCCAGTTCTGGTTGAGGAAGTCCAGGCCCAGGCCGGCGCCGATGCCGAAGTTCGGGTCGAGCAGCGCCTTGTAGACGATGGCGATGGCCGCGGAGCTGAGCAGCAGCGGGATGAAGTACAGCACCGCCAGGAACGCCCGGTAGCGCTGGTTGCCGGCGATGAAGACGCCGATGAGCAGGCTGATCGGCGTCTGGACGAGCCAGGACAGCGCCATGATGAGGAAGGTCACCAGCAGCGCGTGCGGCAGGCCGGGGTCGCGCAGGACCGACGTCCAGCTGTCGAAGCCGGAGAACGTGACCGACCCGATGCCGTCCCACGAGGTGAAGCTCAGCGCGAACACGCCCACGAGCGGGACGATGCCGAAGACGGTGAAGAAGAGCAGGGCGGGCAGCACCAGCCAGGCCAGGCGGCCGTGGCTGGTGCCACGGCCGCCCGACCCGGCGGCGCCCGCCGCGCTGACGGCGACGGAGCTCACTGCTGCGAGACCGCGTTCATGTTGTCGGCGAACTGCTGCGGGGTGAAGCCGCCCGGGTTGCCGAAGAGCTGCTCGATGTTGGTGAGGAGCTCCTCCGCGGCGGTGGGGCTGAGCGCCTGGTCCCAGGACATGCCGAAGAACGGGGCGTTGCTGGCGATGTCGTAGATGAAGCTGAGGAACTCGCCGTCCTCGGCGGCGGCGAGCTGGTCGTCGATGCCGTTGACGATCGGCACCTCGCCGGCCTCGTTGATGAAGGCGGTAGCGATCTCGTCCGTGAGCACGCCGTTGGCGAGGTAGTCGCGGGCGATCTGCTTCTGCTCCTCGCTGGCCTTGGAGGAGATCGAGTAGTACTGAGCCGGGTTGCCGACGGTGCTCTCGCCGTCGCCCTTGCCGCCGGTGACGACGGGGAAGGACTGGTAGCCCAGGTTGCCGCCGCTGACGAAGTCGCCGCCGTCGGCCTTGATGGACCCGAAGCACCAGGATCCCTGCAGCAGCATGGCGGCCTTGTCGGTGTACAGCAGCGCCTGGTCGGCGTTCTGGTCGGCGACGACGGAGTTGAAGCCGTCCACGAAGCCGCCGGCGTTGACGAGGTCCTGCGCCAGGCTGAAGGCCCTGAGCACGTCCGGGTTGGACCAGGCGTTCGGCTCGCTGTTGTTGATGGCCTGGTAGGCCTCGGTGCCGGCGACGCGCTGCACGAGGAACTCCAGCCACATCATCGTGGTCCAGCGCGACTGGCCGGCCAGCGAGATGGGGGCGATGCCCGCGGCGCGGAACTGCGGCACGAGCGCCATGAGGTCGTCCCAGGTGGCCGGCGGCTGCGCGCCGATCTGGGAGAAGAGCTTCTTGTTGTAGTACAGGAAGACGGGCTGCACGGTCTCGTGCGGCACGGCGTAGATCTTGCCGTCGACCTCGCCCGGGCTCCAGGCGGCCTCGAAGAGGCGCTCGCGCATCTCGGGGTTCTCGTCGACGAAGCTGGTCAGGTCCTCGATCTGGCCGGCCTCGGCCCAGTCGCGCACGCTGCCGCCGCCCCAGCTGAAGATCAGGGTGGGGGCCTGGCCCGCGCCGATGGCGGTGCGGATCTTGGTCTTGTACGCGTCGTTCTGGTAGGCCGCGACGGTCAGGTCGCCCGCCTCGGAGGACTCGTTGAAGGAGTCCACCGACTGGTTGCGGACGTCCTCCTTGGGCTGGCCGGTGAGGAACCAGATGGTGGCCCCGCCGTCGGCGGCCTGGCCCGGGCCCGAGGACCCGCCGCAGGCCGCCAGCGCCGAGGCGGCCAGCGGGGTCGCCATGGCCAGGGTCAGGAAGGACCGGCGGGAGGTTCGCTTCTGATCCACTTCGATCTCCGATGCGCCGAGCCGCGTCCTCGCGGCTGCTCTCGTGACGGAGGCGGCGGGTGCCGCTCCGGAGGCCCGGGGGCCTGGTGTCCCACCGCTCTCGAAATCTTTCGACAGCGGCGTCTGCCCGGAACCATAGGCAGGGGCTCCACCGGGGTCAAGCCGTTCACCCCGAGACGGCCCCCCGGGCGGGTAACGGTCCGGTAACCGGCGCACTTTCCACGATGCAAGCCCCTCCCGCTGCGCCGATCGATCGTCTAAAGTTTTCGCAAAGGAGGACGACGACGGCGTCGCGGCACAGCGGCCGAGGACCCCGTCGCCACAGTTCCCGCACCCAGCAGAGGAGGCCGCCGTGCTCGACCGCACCGCGCGCACCAGGAACGGCCGCCCGACGCTCGCCACCATCGCGCAGTCGGCCGGCGTCTCCGTCGCCACCGTCTCCAAGGTCGTCAACGGCCGCGACGACGTCGCCGCCGACACCCGGGCGCTGGTGGAGGACCTGCTGCGCCGCCACGACTACGCCCCGCCCTCCGCGCGCCGCACCCCCCACGCCGACGGTGGCGTCGTGCAGTTCTTCGTCCACGGCGAGCTGCGCGCCTACTCCACCCAGGTCATCGACGGCGTCCTCGGCGGCGCCGAGGAGGCCGGGGTGTCGGTGGCGGTGGGCAAGCTGCCCGCCGACCTGTCGCACGGGGCCTCGGCGCGCTCCTGGGCGCGCGAGCTCGTCGCCCTGGGCCGCAGCGGCGTCATCGTCGTCACCGGCGAGCTGACCGCCGCCCACGTGGACGCGCTGGGGCAGGTGGGCCTGCCCCTGGTGGTCATCGACCCGCTGAACCTGCCGCGCCGGGAGGTCACCAGCGTGGGCTCGACGAACTTCACCGGCGGCATGACCGCCACCCAGCACCTGCTCAACCTCGGGCACCGCTCGATCGTCTACGTGGGCGGGCCGGCCACCTCCTCGTGCAACCGGGCCCGCGAGCACGGCTTCCGCGCCGCCATGGAGGCCGCCGGGCTGCCGGTGCCGCCGGAGGCGACCGTGGCCACCGACGAGTTCGCCTACGAGCCGGGCCGGCGCGCCGGGGAGCTGCTCCTGGACGGCCCGTACCGCCCCACCGCCGTCGTCGCCGGCTGCGACTCCATCGCCCTGGGCGTCATGGAGGCGGCGCGCGTGCGCGGTCTGCGCGTGCCGGTGGACCTGTCCGTGGTGGGCTTCGACGACACCGAGCTCGCCGAGGTGTCCACCCCGCCGCTGACCGTGATCCGCCAGCCGCTGCGCGAGATGGGCCGGGTGGCGCTGAAGACGGTGCTGCGCATGGCCGCCGGGGAGGAGCTGGACTCCCACCACGTGGAGCTGGCCACCGAGCTGGTCGTGCGCGCCACCACCGTCCCCCCGGCGGCCTGAGCGCGGCACCGGGCGGGGGCGGGCGCGCGGCTGTCCATCGGCACGTCGGGCTGGAGCTGCGACCGCTGGCAGGGCCTGCTGCACCCGCGCCGGGGCTGAGCGCCCGCACCGAGTGCGCGCTCGTCGCCGACGTCGAGTCCGTGCAGGACCGCTGGGGCGCCCTGCTGGGCGAGCGCTACGTCCCCGCCGCGACGGTCTTCTCCGCCGGCGCCACCGACACCGCGTGCGGGGCGGCGTCCTCGGGCACCGGGCCCTTCTGCTGCCCCGCCGACCAGCTCGTCCACATCGACCTGTCGTCCTTCGACGAGCTGCGCACCCGCTTCGGCGCCGAGGGCGGCTCCTTCGCCAACGCCTACGCCCTGGCCCACGAGCACGGCCACCACGTGCAGCAGCTGCTCGGCACGACGAGCGCCGTGCGGGCCGGCGTCAGCGGGCCCGACAGCGGCAGCGTGCGCCTGGAGCTGCAGGCGGACTGCTGCGCCGGCACCTGGGCGAACCTCGGCGACGGCACCAGCGACCCCGCGCGCTGCGGCACCGTCGCCGCCGCCGACCCGGGGTGAGCGCGCGCCCGGACCGGCGCGACGCGGTGCAGCGCGGCCGGCGGGGGCACCTCCCCGAGGGTGGACGGGCGCGGGCCGTCGGCCGGGGTTCCCGGCACCGGCGCGGAGGTGGCCGGGGCGCTCACGCCGGCCGTCCCGCCAGCGGCGCCAGCCAGCGGCGGTAGGCCTCGAACACGGCGGTGGCGGTGGCGGCGGCCTCCTCCACGGCCGCGTCGCCGGCCGTGCCGAGCGCCTCCAGGGCGGCGGTGGTCCCGCGCCAGCGGCGCCCCGCGCCCGGGTGCCCGGTCAGCGACGTGCACGCCTCCTGCGGGACCCCGGCGGCCACGAGCGCGGAGCGGATCAGCTTGCCGCCCAGCGTGGAACCGTCCAGCACGTAGCACACGCCCAGCGCCTGGGCCCGGGTGGCGGGCTGCGGCACCAGGGGGCAGCGGGGCACGGCGGCCACCTCGGCCGGCTCGGCGCCCAGGGCCAGCAGGTCCTCGCGCGCCATGCCCGCCCGGGCGCGCTCGTGCACGTCCAGCACGCCGGGGTCGGCGGCGGCCCAGCGGCGCAGCCCCTCCTCCGCCGGGGCGAGCAGGCCCAGGGTCAGCTCCAGCCAGAGGCGGTGCTCGCCGGCCCCCCACGGCCGGTGCAGCACGTCCAGCCCGCCGTCCAGCTCGCGGTGCGCCCGCGCCGTCGCGGCGCGCACGCGCTCGAGCGCGCCGCCCGCCCGCCGGCCACCGGCCCGCACCCCAGCGGCCACGCCGTCGATCGTCACGTCCCCCGCTCCCCCGGGCGGCGGGCGCCGCTCCCCCACGACCGTAACGCGCCCGCGGCCGGCACCGCCCCACCGCCGGGCACGCCCTCCCTTGCCGGTGGGCGGCGCACGTGGTGACATAGAGTGACCGGACCCTCCCCCGGGTCCGGGGCGGTCCACCCCAGGGGCCGCAGGACCGGCGGACATCGGAGTTCCCGTGGACACCCCCCTCACGAACACCACCCGCCGGGTTCCCGTCCTCGACGTCGCGGGCGACCCCCGCTCCGTCGACCTGCGGGACCCCGGTCCGCTCGACGCCCTGCGCGAGGCGTACGCCGAGCGCCTGGCGCTCATCGCGGCGCACGCCCCCGACGACGAGCTCGCCCGCAACGCGCAGCTGGTGCGCATCCTGGAGTCCGGTGCCCGGCCGGTGCGCTCGCGGCTGCGCCGCGACGTGCTGGACCCGGCCACGTTCCTCGGCTGAGGGACCCCGGCCCCGCCGCCGCCTCAGGGCTGCGGCGGGGCGTCCACCCGGGCCAGCACGCGCCCGTCGACCACGCGCACGTCCACCGTGGGCTGCGGCGCCGTCGCCGGCCCGCCCACCACGGCGCCGTCGTCGAAGCGGAACGTGCTGCCGTGCCAGGGGCACACCACCTCCGGCCCGCCCGCGCCGTCGCGCACCTCGCCGCCGTGCAGGCCCGCGCCCAGGTGGGTGCAGGTGTCGGCCAGCGCGCGCACGGAACCGCCGCGGCGCAGCACGCACAGCGGGGCGTCACCCGCGCGCCGCTGCACCAGCTCCCCGTCGGGCAGGTCCGCCAGGGCCCCGACGTCGACGTGCTCCTTCCCGTCGCCGGCCAGGTGCGGCAGGTGCTCGGCGTGGTTGGCGCCGGCGGCCCACCGGTAGGACAGGTGCCCGCCCAGCGCGCCGGCGGCGCCGGCGACCAGGGTGCCGGCGGTGCGCAGCAGCGGCGCGCGGCGCCCGGCCACCAGCGAGGCCGTCCAGCACGTCACGGCCAGCGCGTTGCCGGTGGCGTGCACGATCGCGGTGCGCTGCTGGTCGGGGTGCAGCTGGGTGTAGTCCGCCCACCCGGCCAGCGCCGCGGGGGCGGCGGAGGCGGCGGCCACCGCCGACAGGCCCCGCGCCGGCGCGTGCAGGGCGCGCCCGCCCGGCAGCACGGCCGCGGCGGCGTCCAGCAGCAGCGCCGACAGGGACGTGCCGATGGGCACGAAGGCCATCGCCGGGTGCGCCGGGTGCCTGAAGGGCCGCCCGTGCAGCAGGGCGCGCACCCTCCCGCCGGGCAGCAGCCGGTCGGCCACGTCCGCGGCCCGGGACGCGAGCGGGTCCAGCGCGGTCATCCGCGAGGGTGCGTCGAACAGGTCGCCGATCAGGCTCATGGCCCCCTGCCTACCCCCGCCGGGGGGCTTCGGCACCTCGAACACCGCCCGCCGCACCGACCGTCGCGCCGCCCGCCGCGCCCGGCCCGGGCGGGTCCGGGGCGCATGGACCGCGGCCCGGCGGGTAACTGCGCCTCATGGGCACCACCGCACCACCTCCCCCGGGCGCGGTCGTGCGGGGCGGCACGCGCACCCGCACGCCGGACCTGCTGCTCACCCTGCTGGTGCGCGGGTTCGACGGGTTGCCGCCGCTGCGGCCGGCGCCGGGCGCGGGCACCGCCGCGCCGGTGCGCACGCGCCTGCTGGGCCGCCCGGCGGTGGTGGTGCGCGGCGCCGACGGCGTGCGCGCGTTCTACGACGGCTCCCGCACGGCCCGGCGCGGGGCGGTGCCGGCGCCGCTGAGCCACGTGCTCTTCGGGCGCGGTGCCGTGCACGGCCTCGACGACGCCGAGCACCGGGCGCGCAAGGAGCTGTTCACCACCGCGCTGGCCCCCGGGCGCGTGGACGGCCTGGTGGACGCCGCGGCCGCGGAGTGGGCGCGGGCGGTGGCGACCTGGCCGGCGCGCGAGCGCGTCGTGGTGTTCGACGAGGCCGTGGGCGTGCTGGGCCGGGCGGTGCTGCGCTGGGCGGGGC
>NZ_JAAALM010000969.1 GCF_009906395.1 Kineococcus indalonis | reverse complement strand
GCCCCTCCCCCGCCCCCGCCGTCGGCGCCGTCCCGGGGGTCGACGTCCCCGGGGTCGACGGGGACGCCGTCGCGCACTTCGCGGCGCGGCTGCGCTTCGAGACCGACGTCTCCGACGTGGCCGCCGCGCTGGCCACCGGCGAGCCCGGGTTCGTCCTCGTCGACAGCCGCGGAGGGGCCGCGTGGGCGCAGGGCCGCGTGCCCGGCGCCGTGCACCTGCCCACCGCGCTGGTCGCCGAGCGCGCCGCGCACCTGCTGGAGCGGTCCGTGCCGGTGGTGACGTACTGCTGGGGCCCGGGCTGCAACGGCGCCACGCGCGCGGCCCTGGAGCTGGCCCGCCTGGGGTACCGGGTGCGCGAGATGCTCGGCGGCTTCGAGTACTGGGCCCGGGAGGGCTTCGCCGTGGAGACGGACGCCGGCGCGCTCGCGCGCCCGGCGGACCCGCTGACCGCCCCCGCGGGTGTCCCGGCGGGCGTGCCGGCGGGCGTGCCGGCGCGCGGGGCGGCGCGCGGGGCGGCCTGCGGCTGCTGAACCCGGGGCGTCGCGGGGCCTCCCGCGGTGTCGGTGCCGCGTGCTTGTCTGTGCGGCGTGACGATCCCCGCCCCCGCCTCCCCCGAC
>NZ_JAAALM010000968.1 GCF_009906395.1 Kineococcus indalonis | reverse complement strand
ACGTGCGGGTAGGCGGTGTCCTCGTCGCCGTTGACGCCGACGTCGATGACCTCCTTCACGCGCGGGTCCTTCAGCAGGTCGGCCTTGATGGCCTCCTTGTAGCTCACGCCCGCCTCGTCGGCGGCGAGAACGACGCGCCACTGCAGCTCGGTCACGGTGGTCTCCTCGGTGTCTGGGGGTCTCAGAGCTGTTCGGCGACGGTGCGGGTGACCAGCGCCAGGGACACGGCGCCGGCGTCCGGGTGGCCCAGGGAGCGCTCGGCCAGGGGCCGGGCGCGGCCGATCTGCGGGCGCAGGTCCTTGGTCGCCTCGGCGGCGGCGGTGGAGGCCTGCGCCGCCGCGGCCCAGGCGGCCCTGAGGTCGTCCCCGGCGGCCACGCGCTCGGCGAGGGCCTCGGCGAAGGGCACCTGCGCGTCGAGCATGGTCTTGTTGCCCACGCGCGCCCCGGCCAGGCGCTGCACGGCCTCCACCGAGGCGGTGGCCCCGGCGGCGACCTGCCGGGCGGTGGGGGCGGCCTCGTCGCCGAGCTGGTCGGCGAAGGCGTGCAGCAGCACGCCCCAGATGACGCCGGAGGTGCCGCCGGCGCGGTCGGCCCACGCGCCGCCGGCGGCGGCCAGGGT
>NZ_JAAALM010000967.1 GCF_009906395.1 Kineococcus indalonis | reverse complement strand
GGATGGGGGGAACCGGGGTGCCTTGGGGCAGACTCTCGCAGGCGATGCCATCCTGGGGGGCGCCGTCCAGGCCGTCCGGGTCGCCGGGATGGGCGTCCATCCAGGCTTGGGCGTCCTGCTGGTAGGTGAAGTCGGTGCAGTCCACGTCGTAGCCGTGGTGCGCCCACGCCGGCTGTGCCGCCAGTGCTCCTACGCTGATGGCAGCCAGTGCTGCGGCGGCGCCGCGGCGCGCCCACGTGCTCATTTCGGTGTCCTCCTGCTGTGCCTGTGGAGCCATGGTTGGCTTCGGGGTGGACGCTATCGAAGGTGTCAGCACGCACGGATGCGGTTCATCGACTTCGTCGTCGCCAGTGTTCGGTGACCTCAGGGACGTGGACTGGACCGGCAGTCACGGGTCTGTGGACTCGTGATCGGGCCCCAGTCTCTTCAGTGGCGTGCAGAGCCCCTGTTCTGGTCGAGGCAGGAACTGCAGCCTCGACCAGCGAGGTAGCCCAGTTCCACTGTGCGCGCAGCGCGCAGTGGAACCTGAAACTGCGAGCGCAGCGAGCAGTTTCCTTCTAGCTCGCGTTACCTCCTGCACCACAACGTTGCTGGCGTGTGTGCCGCGCAGCGGCGCACCGG
>NZ_JAAALM010000966.1 GCF_009906395.1 Kineococcus indalonis | reverse complement strand
CCACCGGGGGCGGGGGCGTGCGGGCGCGTCTCGGGCAGCCGCAGCCGCACCGCCAGCAGCACGCCCGCGCCGGCCGCGGCCAGCACCGCGAAGACCGCCCGCCAGCCGGCCACGCCGGCCAGCGCCCCGCCGACGGTGGGCGCGAACAGCGGCGCCACCCCGATGACCAGGACCAGGCGCGACATCAGCCGGGAGGCCGTGGAGCCGGTGAACAGGTCGCGCACCACCGCCATGCCCGTCACGGCGCCCGCCGCCACGCCCAGGCCCTGCAGGAACCGCAGGCCCACCAGCACCGGCAGGGTGGGCGCCACCAGGCACAGCAGCGAGGCGACGACGAAGAGGGCGCAGCCGGCCACCACCGGCGGGCGGCGGCCGTAGCGGTCGCTGAGCGGGCCGACGACGAGCTGGCCCAGGGCCATCCCGACCAGCACGACGGTGATGGTCAGCTGGGCGCCGGAGGCGGAGGAGCCCAGGTCGCGCGCCACCTGCGGCAGCGAGGGCAGGTACAGGTCGGTGTTCACCGCGCCCAGGGCCGCCATGGAGCCCAGCAGCAGCACCAGGCCGACCGTGCCGGGCCGGCGGTGGAGGGGACGACGTCGGCGGTGGCGGCGTCGGGCACGGC
>NZ_JAAALM010000965.1 GCF_009906395.1 Kineococcus indalonis | reverse complement strand
GTGCGGGGCGCGGGTGCTGCGGGGGTGCTCACGGGGTCCCTCGGTCGGGCGGGTCGGTCGGCTCCACGCGACTGTACCGTCCAGACGGTACAGTCGCTCTCGGATTAACCTCCACGACGTGCCGAGCCTTCCCCCCACGCGCGAGAAGCTCCTGGACGCCTTCAGCGAGCTGCTCGTCACCGCCGGCGTGCGCGCCGCCACCCTCGACGCCGTGGCCGCCGCCGCCGGCGTCTCCAAGGGCGGGCTGCTGTACCACTTCGGGACCAAGGACGCCCTCGTCGACGGGCTGCTGGAGCGCTTCCGCGGCCTGGCCGCCGACGACGTGCACGGCATGCGCACCGCCCCCGGCGGAGCCGTCGACTACTACCTGCGCACCTCCGTCGTCCCGCGCGACGACCCCCTCTCGCGCACCGGCATCGCCGTGCTGCACCTGGCCCAGGTGGGCGACGCGCGCGCCGCCGAGGTCTTCACCGCCGCCACCGAGGACTGGCGCGCCGCCATCGAGGAGCAGGTCGGCGACCGCGTGCTCTCCCGCGTCGTGCAGCTCGTCGGCGACGGCCTGTGGGCCGGCTCCTCCATCGGCGACGTCGCCGACGAGCTGCACGACGCGGGAGAGCACGCG
>NZ_JAAALM010000964.1 GCF_009906395.1 Kineococcus indalonis | reverse complement strand
CGCGCAGGCCGGGGGTGTCCACGAGCACCAGCCCGCCCGGCAGCGGCAGCAGCTCGCGCTGCACGGTGGTGTGCCGGCCCTTGCCGTCGCCGGAGCGCACCGCCCCGGTGTCCAGCACGTCCCGCCCGAGCAGGGCGTTGGCGAGGGTGGACTTGCCCGCCCCGGAGGGGCCCAGCAGCACCACCGTCCCGCTCAGCGCGGCGCGCACGTCCTCCACGCCGGCGCCGCGCTCGGCGCTGACGGCCAGCACGGGCGCGCCCAGCGCGGCGGCCCCCACCTCGGCCAGCGAGTCCGCCAGCTCCGCGCCGTCGAGCAGGTCGGTCTTGGTGAGCACCACCACCGGCCGGGCGCCGGAGTTCCAGGCCAGGGTGAGGAAGCGCTCCACCCGGCCCAGCGGGGCGCGGCGGGTGGGGGCCACGGTGACGGCGACGGTGTCGACGTTGGCGGCCAGGACCTGCTCGGTCGAGCGGCCGGAGACCTCCGCGCGCGTCAGGGCGGTGCGCCGCGGCAGCACCGCCAGCACGTCGGGGGTCTCGCCCTCCAGGCCGAGGACGACCCAGTCGCCGGTGGTGGGCTCGGGCAGGCAGGTGCGCGGCACCGCGGCGCGCTGCGGGCCGAGGGGGGTG
>NZ_JAAALM010000963.1 GCF_009906395.1 Kineococcus indalonis | reverse complement strand
GGCATGCCCCCGCTCGCCACGGCCACCGGGGGTTCCGGTGGCCGTGGCGAGCGGGGGCATGCCTCTCCTTCGAGGTCGTTGCTGTGTGACCGCTGTCACGACATCGCGGAGCGTAGGCAGCAGTGACGAGGAGCGTCAATCGTTGCGCGGGGCTCCTGCACGGCCGGCGCGGGGACGGCCCGCGCCACCGGTAGCGTCGGTGCGGAGCACCCCCAGGAGGACACCCCGTGGACGACCCGCAGGACCGGCCGGTGCACGACGCACCGGCCGCCCACGACGCCGAGCTGACCGCGCTGCGCCGCAGCATCGACAACCTCGACGCCGCCCTCGTGCACCTGCTGGCGGAGCGGTTCAAGCTCACCGAGGCGGTGGGGCACCTGAAGGCCGCGCACCACCTGCCCCCGGCCGACCCGGCGCGCGAGCGCGAGCAGACCGCGCGGCTGCGCCGGCTGGCCGCGGAGTCGGGCCTGGACCCGCTGTTCGCGGAGAAGTTCCTCTCCTTCGTCATCGCCGAGGTGATCCGGCACCACCGCGCCATCGGCGCGGTCGCGCGCTAGCGTCGCCCCGTGGCCGGCGAGGCGGGGTCCACGGCGTCGGGGTCGGCGCCGACGCGCTCGACCACCTCG
>NZ_JAAALM010000962.1 GCF_009906395.1 Kineococcus indalonis | reverse complement strand
CACCGACACGCCGACCCCCGACACCCCGGCCCGCGCCGCCGCGCCGGGCCCCGCCGCGCCCGCCGCCGTCCTGTGGGACATGGACGGCACCCTCGTGGACACCGAGCCGCACTGGATCGCCGCCGAGCACGCCCTGATGGCCCGGCACGGCGCGAGCTGGTCCCACGAGCAGGCCCTGCAGCTGGTCGGCAGCGCGCTGCCGGACTCCGGGCGCCTGCTGGCCGCCCACCTGGCCGCCGAGGCCGGCGTGCACCTGGACCCCGACGCCATCGTCGAGGAGCTGATCGCCGAGGTCGTGCGGCAGGTCTCCGCGAGCGTGGTCTGGCGCCCCGGCGCGCTGGACCTGCTGCGCGCCCTCGCCGGGCGCGGCGTGCCGTGCGCGCTGGTGACGATGTCCTACCGGTCCCTGGCCGGCACCGTGGCCGACCTGGTGCCCGGCGCCTTCGCGGTCGTCGTGGCCGGTGACGAGGTCGAGCGCGGCAAGCCCGCCCCGGACCCCTACCTGCGCGCGGCCGCGCTGCTGGGGGTGGACCCGAGCCGGTGCGTGGTCCTGGAGGACTCCGCGCCCGGGGTGGCCTCCGGCGAGGCCGCCGGCTGCCGGGTGGTGGCCTGCCCGCACATGGTGCCCATC
>NZ_JAAALM010000961.1 GCF_009906395.1 Kineococcus indalonis | reverse complement strand
CCTCGACGGCGCCCGGCTGGCCGAGCGGGTCGCCGCGCTGCTGCGCGCGGGCCTCGGCCCCGCCCAGGCGTGGTGGCACGCCGGCCCCGGCGCCTCCGCAGCGGCGGGCGCACCGGGAGCAGCGGGTGCACCGGGAGGGCCGGGGCAGCCGGCGGCAGCCGGTCCCGCGGGTGACGCCCCGGCCGGCGTGCGGGCGGTGTGGCACCTCGTGGAGCGCACCGGGGCCCCGGCCGCGGAGGCGCTGGAGCGGTGCGCGGCCGGGCTGCGCGCCGAGGCCGACGCGCGCGCCGCGGTGCGCGCCGCCACCGCCGGCGCCCGGGTCAGCGCGCGCACCGTCTCGCTGCTGCCGCTGGCCGGCCTGGCGCTGGGCGCGGCGCTCGGGGCGCCGCCGTGGGAGGCGCTGCTGGGGTCCGCGGCCGGGCGCGCCTGCGCGCTCGGCGGCGGTGCCCTGCTGCTGGTCGGCCGCTGGTGGAGCGCACGCCTGGTGCGGGCGGCCACGGCGGCGGGGGCGCCGTGAGCGCCCCGCTCGCCGGGGCCGCGGTCGCCGCGCTGGTGCTCGCCGCGCTGCTCGGTGCGCTCACCGGTCCTGCCCGCGGTGCCCCGGTCCACGCTGCTGCACCGGCGGGCAGGACCGGTG
>NZ_JAAALM010000960.1 GCF_009906395.1 Kineococcus indalonis | reverse complement strand
CGCGCCGGGGGTCGCGCCGGGGGACTCGCCCGCCGCCCGGCGGGCGGCGAGCACGGTGAGGGCGAAGTGGGTGGCGAACAGCGCGGGCACGCCGACCTGGAGGGCGCCCAGGACGGCGAGCTGGCCCTCGAGGTAGGCCACGACCCGCACGAGCAGGTTCGCGCCGGCCAGGGCCAGGACGACCAGCGTGCTGAGGGTGTAGGTGCGCCGCAGGGCGCGGTGCTCGCGCCAGTTCCGCGGTCCCCCCGCCAGCGGGTTGACGAGGAACCCCATCAGCGGCCGGCGCGCCAGCAGCGAGACGACGTACGCCAGGACGAAGAGCGCGGGCAGGAGCGTGGTGGGCAGGAAGAAGGCGCGCGCCTCGCCGGCCAGGGCGGCGACCGCGGCGCAGACCGCCGCGACCACCAGGCCCGCGACCGCGGCGCCGGGCGACTCGCGCCGGGCCAGGCGCACCGCGCAGGCGAGCACCGCGGTGACCGCGAGGGCGAGCACGGCGGTGCCGAGCCCGGCGGCGGCGTCGGCGGCGACGAAGGCGACCGTGGGGGCGGCGGCCGCGGCCAGGCCCACGGGGCCGCCCAGGCGCTCCAGCGCGCGGTGCGCGGCGGCACGGCCCGCGGGGCGCTGCACGGGCTCGGGC
>NZ_JAAALM010000095.1 GCF_009906395.1 Kineococcus indalonis | reverse complement strand
CGCCCGGCCGGTGCGGCGGTGGCTGCGAGCCGCCGGCCCGGCGGCGCGGGCCAGGTCGAGCAGGTGAGCGTGCTCGACCTCGTCCAGCTGCAGGGCGCGGGCGACGGCTCCGAGCACCTCGGGAGAGGCGCCGCACAGGTTGCCGCGCTCCAGGCGGGCGTAGTACTCCACGCTGACCCCGGCCAGGTCGGCGACCTCACCGCGGCGCAGGCCGGGGACCCGGCGGTAACCGCGGGGGGTGCTCAGGTCCGCCTGCTCGGGGGTGAGCCTGGCCCGCCGTGAAGTCAGGAAGTCGCGGACGTCGTCGCGGGTGCTCACGGCGTCAACGCTAGGTCGCCTCGGGTGCGTCCTCCACCGTCGAGGGGTGCCCTGGCAGAGCACCCTAAGGCGAGGCGCCCCAGGAGCAAGCACGCCAGCCCGCGTCATCTGGGTCGCGTGGCGGTCGACCGCTGATCGCGGGGGCCGCATTGCAATCCCTTCGAAGGAAGGTCGTCCCGGTCGCTTGGACGTCGACGGCGGTGGCTGCGTTCCCGGATCTGCTTGCCAGGCTGCCCCCACCCGCAGACCCGAACAGTCGTCAAAGCCCGGCGTAGAAGTCGTCGATGAGTTGGTTGGCTGCAGCACGGTCCTGAGCACTAGCCAGCCGTCGGTCACGCTCAACGTCTGCGCCGGCACTGCGGCGTTCGAAGCTCATCGGAGTGCCACGGGCAGGGCTGCAGCCGCCAGTGCCACTCCTGCGACGCTGCCCGCTACGACCTGGCCCCACGAGTGGCGTTGCAGCCGCCACCGGGACCAGCCCACGACGGGCACGAGAGCCGCGAGCGGCAGCAGCTTCCCCTCGAGCGCAACGAGGACGGTGACCGAGGCCGCCAGCACGAGGGCGTGCAGGGAGATCTTCCACCAGTGCGAAATCACTGCCCCCACCGCGACGCTGGTCAGCATCAGAGCGGTGAAGACCTGGGTGGCCGTGGTCGCGCCGAGCAGTCGGACCAGCAGCAGGGACACCACGACGCAGCCGACCGTCATGAGCAACAGGCGGGGACGGTCCTCGCGGCGGCTGACGTGGTGGTCGTCGTAGCGGCCGGTGTGCACGCCGCGGGCGACGACCGCGTAGGGGATGCCGGCACTCAGGACGGTCACCAGCAGGCCGTGCAGGGCGCCGCGCCACCACGGTACGGTCGTCATGGCCCCGACGAGCGGTGGCATGACCGCGGCGCAGATCCAGGGAGCGAAGACCTCGCTGGCGATCTCAGCCGCGCGGATGTCGACCGGCTTCTTCGTGCCCGATCCGCTGATCACTGCCTCGCTCACGCCGCGGCCCGGGAGTACACCGCTCGATCCCGTCCCGTCCTGATCAGGGCGGTGTACTCCCGGGCCACGCCGGTCAGCCACTCCGCTTCGCGTGAGACGTCGTCGGCCACTGTCGTTTCACTCGGGCCGCCGGTGCTGCGCACTGGCGCCACCTCGGGTGCCACACCGATGCGTGCCGCGGTGATGGCGTCGGCCAGTCGGTGCGCCTCGGCGGCCTCCGGCGTGGTCGCCGAGGCACCGAGGGGGCGCACGTAGGGGCGCAGGGCCAGTCGGGCGTCGTGGATCTCGATGACGCGCCGGTACAGCCGCCACCGGACGTCGCGCACGGCCAGGGCCTCACGCGCCGGTGAGCGGGGCTGCTCGAGCGCCACCTGAGGTGCCACGTCGGCGAGGTCGCGCCACAGGGGGAAGAGCTGACGAAGCTGCTGACGCGCCTGCGACCACTCGTGGAGGCTGCTGGTCAGCGCGCTCGCAGCGGGCCAGCTGACGGCGGTGACGGCGAGCAGGGACGCCACCGAGCCGGTGATCAGGCAGCCGATGCGGGTGGCGGCCACGACACCGGGCCGGTCGGCGAAGAGCGCGACCTCTCCGATCAGGCGGAGCAGGACGTACCCCAGACCTACGCCCGCGCCGGCGGCGAGCGTGTGCAGGCCGGCGTGCAAGGTGCCGCTCGTGCGGCGCTTCAGCCGCGACCAGGCGGCCAGCACGTCGGCGAAGCACCACCCGAGGAAGGCGGTGAAGGTCACGACGAAGATCGCGACGAGGGGCTCGGCGCCGTAGACCACGAGGTAGTCCGCCGAGGCGTCACGGCCCGGCGCGGCGGTGAAGACGGACACCAGGAGAACCAGGGCGGCGATCAGCGCGGCCACGCGCCGGCGCAGCCGGGGCCGGGGGTGCTGGTCGGGCTCCACGGCGAACAGGAAGATGCACTGCGTCGCCACGGCCGTGACCATGAGCAGCGCGCGGCCGACGAGGTCGCCGATGTGGGCGATGCCGGTCAGCGAGTACAGGATCCGCTCGCCGGGGAAGGTGAGCGCCGCGGCCGAGGCGGCGAGGGCGACCACGGTGATCGCGACCACGCGCCGGCCGGCGTCGACGCCGGGTGCGAGGTCGCGCAGCCGCGGGATCGCCGCCAGGCACAGCAGCAGCGTCACGCAGCTCGAGATCCGCTCAGCCACGCGCCGCCCCGAAGCTGCGGGCCAGGGCCTGCACCTCCCGCGAGGCCGCGTGGGGGAGGGCGTCGAGGGCCGGCATGCGCTGCAGCACCATCGAGGCGAAGACCTCCGCCTCGCGCTCCTCCTCCGTCGAGTAGGAGCTGCGCTGCAGGACGCGCTCGATGGTCGAGCGGTCGACGTCGGGCAGCAGGCGCGCGGCGACGTCGTCCGCCAGGACGTCCGGGCCGCCGTGGTCGAAGACCACGTGCGCGAGCTCGTGGGCGAGGATGTGCCGCCGGTGCACACCGCTCGTGCTCTCGTCGACGAAGACGTAGTCGGCCGCCGCGGTGGACACCCAGGCGCCGCAGGGGCCGGTCGTGCTGTGCGGCAGGACGTGGACGGGCCGGCCGCGGAGGTCGGCGACGGCCGTCGCGAAGGCGTCCGTGCTGAAGGTGTCGGGGAGTGCCAGGTCGCGCAGGCGTGCTGCGCACCGGTGCCGGAGCGCGCGCAGGCTCACGGCTGCACCGTCCTCTCAGTCCTTGTGCTCCTCGCCGGCCCGCTCCGGCAGGCCCTCGAGCTTGCGCACCCGCTCGATCATCTCCGCGATGGTCGCCAGGCTCTCGCTGCTCAGCCCAGAGGCCCGCAGCGCGACCCTTCGTACGTCAACGTCGCGCAGGGATGCAAGTAGGGCCAGCTGCTCGTCGACCCGCGCGGCCAGGGCGTCGTCGAAGAAGTAGCCCGGCGGGACGCCGAAGAAGGACGCCAGGGCCTCGAGGTGGCGCATGGTCGGGTTGTCGCGCTTGCCGTTGCGCAGCATCCACAGGTACGCCGCCGAGATCGTCGGCCCACCCGTCTCCTTGATCGAGGTTGCGACGTGCTCGTAGGAGTACTCGCCCTTGGCTGGTCGAACCGTGCGGAAGAGGTGGTCGACCTTGGCCGCCAGCGGCCCGGGGGCCGGTGCCTCCTCCGAACGTGCGCCGTCGACCGCGTCCTCGCCCTCCGGGCGCACGTCCGCCACGAGCCGTCTCCTCCTCGCCTGTGTCGCGCCTTGACAAGTGTTCACAGGGGACTAACCTTCAAGTCGTCCCATTAACTGGTGTAAATGGCAGGTGTGAGCCAGCCGCTCTGATGTCGATCCGTCCGGCGACCCCTGAGCCCGCCCTTCCCACCAGTCGTGCCTGTCCAGTCCTGCCTGTCCGGTGGCCTCGCGTGGGCGAGGCCGCCGTGATCCTGGGCCCAACCGTAGTCGTGAGGGGAGTGGTCGTCCGTGAGGACAGCGATCACAGGCCTGTCCGCCCTCCTCTGCAGCACCGTCCTGATCGGCGGGGCGATGTCTGACACCGACGCCCGGGCGGCCGTCGCACCGGGGCAGGCGCTCGACGTCGAGGCGCTGCCCGCGGCCGCACGGCAGTGGATCGACACCCTCGAATCGGCCCGTGCCTCCGCCTGCCCCGAGCTGCCGCTGACGTGGCTCGCGGCCGAGGTGCAGGCGGAGTCCGGCTGGGACCCGCACGCCTTCTCCAGCGCCGGTGCGGCCGGGCTGCTGCAGGCGATGCCCGCCACCTGGAGCGCCGCGGGTGGGGGAGCGGGGTGGGACCCCGGCGCCAAGCCGCCGGCCGACCACGCCGTGTGGGACCCGCAGCGCCACTTCGCGGTCGTCCTGCCGTGGATGTGCGCCAACCTGCGTGCCGTGACCGCCCACCTGCAGGCCACCGGCAAGAGCGCCAGCCCGCTGGATGCCATGGCGGTGTGCCACCTCGCGGGCTGCTCGCGGGTGACCGGCTCGGCCACCGGCGTCCCGGCCGCCGGGGAGGCCGGGTGCGGCGCGGACTGCGCCGCCCAGGTCACCAGCTACCTGGAAGCCATCCACCGCTACCTCGACGAGTACACCGCCGCGCCCACCGCGACCGGTGGCGGCCAGGCCGCGGCCTTCACCGGTGCCTCCGCCGGCTGCAGCGTGCCCGACCCCACCGGCACCGGCGGGTGCGTCACCGCCGCGACGAACTGGGGCGTGCAGCAGATCTGGGCAACCTTCGGCAAGCGGCCCACCTCCTGCTGGGACGCGCACGCGTGGAACCCCACCTCCGACCACCCGCAGGGCAAGGGCTGCGACCTCACCTTCGGCGAGCTCGGCAGGTTCCCCGGCGACGCCGACGTCAGCGCCGGCTGGCAGCTGGCCACCTGGCTGCAGGCCAACGCCGCCGCCCTGCACGTGAAGTACGTCATCTGGCAGGGCCGCATCTGGTCCACCGGCCGCGACGACGAGGGCTGGCGCGCCTACACCGGCGGCGGTGTCTACGACGCCGAGGACGCCACCGGCGGCCACTACGACCACGTCCACGTCTCGTTCACCGACTGATGCACCACCGAGGCGTCCGCGCCATCCTGAACGGCACCACGACGGGAGAGGACCGATGAGCCGCCTCCAGCTGGACCTCGAGCAGATCCGCACGCTGCCACCCGTCGTGGACGTCCCCACCGCGGCCGCCGTCCTCGGCATCGGCCGCACCGCCGCCTACGAGCTGATCCGCACCGACAACTGGCCCACGCCCGTCGTGCGGCTCGGCAAGCTCATCCGCGTGCCCACCGCCCCGCTGCTCGACCTCGTCGGAGTGCGGCGGTGAAGAGGGGCACCGTGTGGCAGCGGCACGTCGCCGCCTGCCCGCGCGACGCCGACGGCGAGCTGCTGCCGCACCGCTGCCGCGGGCCGTGGGGTTTCATCGTCGACTCCGGTCGCCGCCCCGACGGGAAGCGCCGGCAGAGCACCCGCTCGGGTTTCGCCACCAAGCGCGAGGCGCAGCAGGCCCTGGACGCCGAGGTCACCCGCCAGCAGGCCGGGCTGCGGCAGGACCGCGCCTTCACCGTCGCCGAGTACCTCGAGCAGTGGCTGACCGGCAAGCGCAACCTGCGCGAAACCACCCGGCGCAGCTACGCGATGCACATCCGGCGCTACCTGACCCCGTCGCTGGGGCACTACCGGCTGCAGGACCTGCGCGCCGACCACCTCGACGCCCTGTACTCCGACCTGCTCGACGGCCGCCACGGCGGCACGAGCGCGGCGACCGTCCAGCACGTGCACCGCACCCTGCGATCGGCGCTGAACACCGCCGTCAAGCGCCGCCTTCTCGCCTTCAACCCCGCGGTGCAGGTCGAGCTGCCGCAGCACCGGCCCGCGCGCAGTTCCGTGTGGGAGCCGCGCCACATCGCCGCGTTCCTCGACTCCGCTGCCGAGCACCGCCTCTCCGCGCTCTTCCACCTCATCGCCTTCACCGGCATGCGCCGCGGCGAGGCGATCGGGCTGCACTGGCGCGACGTCGACCTCGAGCGCGCCCACGTCGTCGTGGCGTGGCAGATCACCGAAGGGGACGACGGCCCGCGGCTGGGGGCGCCGAAGACGGCGGCCGGCGCGCGGGTGGTGCCCATCGACCCGCTGACCGTCGACGTCCTGCGGGGCCACCGGGTGGTGCAGGAGGCCGAGCGCGCCGCGTGGGGGCAGGCGTGGGTCGAGCACGGGCTGGTCTTCACCCGGGAGAACGGCGATCTGCTGCGGCCCGACGTCGTCACGCACACCTTCCGCAAGCTCGTCGAGGCGGCCGGGGTGCCGGTCATCCGGCTGCACGACCTGCGGCACACCCACGCCAGCCTCGCGCTGGCCGCCGGGGTGGACATCAAGATCGTCAGCGACCGCTTGGGCCACTCGACGACGAGCATCACGGCCAACCTGTACACGCACGTGGTGCCGGAGGTGGCGCGCTCGGCGGCCGACGCGATCGCCGCGGCCGTGGCGTACACCCGCGGTGATCAGCCGCGCGGTGTTAGCGGGGTGTTAGCGCGCAGGGCCTCCGCGGCGGCCGGCAGGAGCCCCCCGGTGAGTGAAGCTGCAGGTCAGCGCGGTGGGCCCCCAGGGGCTCGAACCCTGAACCCGCGGATTAAAAGTCCGCTGCTCTGCCAGTTGAGCTAGAGGCCCGGACGCGTGCGTCCGGGGGCATCCTCTCAGACCGCGGGACGGCGCGGGCGGGGGTCGGTGCAGGTGGCTTCGAGGTGCCGGGGGGGCCGCGGTGGGATAAGGATCCGGGGTGAGCACACACACCGGCACCACCGATCAGGCCCAGCCCGTGGGCCTGCGCCGCGCGATCAGCGGCAAGCTCCTCTTCCTCTTCATCCTCGGTGACGTCCTGGGGGCCGGCGTGTACGCGCTGGTGGGTCAGCTGGCCGGTCAGGTGGGGGGCGCGATCTGGGTGCCCTTCGCCGTGGCGCTGGTGCTGGCGGCCCTCACGGCGGCGTCCTACGCGGAGCTGGTCACCAAGTACCCCAAGGCCGGGGGAGCGGCGGTCTTCGCGCAGCGGGCGTTCCGGCGGCCGGTGGTGTCCTTCCTGGTGGGCTTCTGCATGCTGGCCGCGGGGGTGACGAGCGTGGCGGGGCTGGCGCTGGCGTTCTCGGGTGACTACCTGGGTGCCCTGGTGGACGTGCCGGCGCTGCCGGCGGCGCTGGTGTTCCTGACCCTGGTGGCGCTGCTGAACATGCGCGGGATCAAGGACTCGCTGCGCGCGAACGTCGTCATGACGGTGGTCGAGGTGGGTGGGCTGCTGCTGATCGTGGCGCTGGCGGCGGTGGTGCTGGGCCGCGGCGACGGCGACGCGGGGCGGGTGCTGGAGTTCGCGCCCGGGCGCACGCCGGTGGCGGGGATCCTCGCCGCGGCGGTGCTGGCGTTCTACTCCTTCGTCGGCTTCGAGACCTCCGCGAACGTCGCCGAGGAGGCGGTGGACCCCTCGCGCACCTACCCGCGCGCGCTCTTCGGGGGCCTGGCCGTCGCCGGTGTCGTGTACGTCCTGGTGGGCCTGGCCGTCTCCACCGCCGTCGCCCCCGAGCAGATCGCCTCGTCCTCCGGGCCGCTGCTGGAGGTGGTGCGCGTGGCCGACGTGGGGCTGCCGAGCTGGCTGTACTCGCTGATCGCGCTCGTCGCGGTGGCCAACGGCGCCCTGCTGACGGCGATCATGTGCAGCCGCCTGACCTACGGCATGGCCGTGGAGGGGCTGCTGCCCAAGGTCCTGTCCCGGGTCCTGCCGGGGCGGCGCACCCCGTGGGTGGCGATCGTCGTGACCACGCTGGTGTCGATGGCGCTGGTGCTCAGCGGCGACCTGGCCACGCTGGCCGCGACCGTCGTGCTGCTGCTGCTGTTCGTCTTCATCAGCACCAACGTCGCCGTGCTGGTGCTGCGCCGCGACCGCGTGGAGCACCGGCACTTCCGCGCCCCCACCGTCCTGCCCGTCCTCGGCGTCGTCTCCTGCCTGGCGCTGCTGACCCAGCAGGAGGCCGGGGTGTGGCTGCGGGCGCTGGTGCTGCTGGCGATCGGCGCGCTGCTGCACGCGGTCACGCGCCGCGCGGTGCGCACGGGCGGGCAGCCGGGCGAGCGGGCCGTCAGCGGTCGCTGACGGTGAACCAGACGACCTTGCCGAGGGCGGTGGAGCGCACCCCCCACGCGCTGGACTCCTCCTGGAGCATGCCGATGCCGCGCCCGCTGAGGGCGTCGTCGTCGTGCACCTGCAGCACGGGCAGGCGGTCGTTGTCGTCCTCGACCTCCACGTGCACGTCGCCGGCGCCGGCGCGCACCCGCAGCCGGGTCTCGCTGCGGCCGTGCACGACGGCGTTGGTGACGACCTCGCTGGTGAGCAGCACGGTGGTGTCCACGAGGCCCTCGGGCAGCCCGGCGCGGTGGCAGCAGCGCTGCGCCAGGCGGCGGGCCTCGCGGGCCGAGCGCGGGTCGGCGGGCAGGGTGACGTCGATCTCGTCGCGCACGTCGATCACGGCGGGCGTCAGCGCGCCGTCGGGGTCCACGTGCAGGACGAGCAGGGCGGCGTCGTCCAGGGCGTCCTCCTCCAGCCCGGCCACCAGGGCGTCGGCCCACGCGGTGGCGTCCAGCCCGTCCGGGCCGGACAGGACGGCGGCGAGCAGGCCGATGCCGTCGTCGAGGTCGCGGTCGCGCCGCTCCACCAGGCCGTCGGTGTAGAGGACGAGCACGTCGCCGGGGAAGACGTCGGTGACGTGCTCGTGGCGCACCGCGCCGGGGTCCACGCCCAGCAGCAGGTCCCCGTCCAGGCCCAGCACCTGCACGCGCCCGTCGGCGCGGCGCAGCAGCGGCGGCAGGTGCCCGGCGTTCGCCCAGCGCAGGCGCCAGCCGGTGCCCGCCCCGGCCGGCGCGTCCACGGTGGCGAGCACGGCGGTGGCCATGACGTCCAGCCCCAGCCCGGCCACCGCCCGGTCCAGGCGCGCCAGCAGGTTCACCGGGCGGTCGTCGCCGTCGTAGGCCAGGCCGCGCACGAGGCTGCGCACCTGCCCCATCGCCGCCGCGGCCGCCTGGTCGTGCCCGCACACGTCGCCCACGACGAGGACCGTGCCGCCCGAGCCGGTGGGGAAGGCGTCGAACCAGTCGCCGCCGACCTCCGCGCCGCGCGCGGCGGGCCGCGAGCGCACCGCCACCCGCAGCCCCTCGTGCACCGGCGGGCGCGTCAGCAGGCTGCGCTGCAGGACCTGCCCCATCCGCTCGGCGGCGCTGAGGTGCTCGCGCCGCTGCAGCACCCGCGCCAGCGCGCGGGCGCAGTGCGCCGCGCACGCCTCCACCACCGCCAGCTCCGCCTCGTCGGAGCGGTGCTCCTCGCGCCACGCCACGGCCAGCGCCCCGATCGGGCGGCCCTCGTGCAGCAGCGGCAGCGACGTCCACGCCCGGCGCCCGGTGCGCTCGACGACCTCGCGCATCACCGGCGCGAACGCCTCCGCCGCGGCGGGGTCCGGCAGCACCACCCGCTCGCCGGTGCGGGCGCTGTGGCACACCGGCAGCGGGCTGTCGGCGGGGACCAGGGCGTGCTCGGCGCGGATCCCCTCGTCCAGGCCGGTGCTGCCCGTCAGCCGCCAGCCGCCGCCCTCGACGGGGGAGGCGAGGCCGCCGCCGTCCACGCCGAGGACGGCCAGGCCCTCCTCGACCACGAGGTGCTCGATCTCCTCCAGGCTGCCGGCGCCGGTCAGCCGCAGCGACAGCTCGGCCAGGGTGGTGGCGGGCCCGTCGAGGCGGTGCAGGGTGAAGCGGGTGCGGCCGGCGCCGTCGCGCACCGGGGCGCTGGTGCCGGGCAGGCGCCCGTCCGCGGTGAGCAGCGCGGGCACCGCCTCGGCGGGCCGGCGGCCCACCAGCTCCTCCGGGCCGCGCCCCAGGCGCTCGGCGCAGGCGCGGTTGACGGCCACGACCACCCCCTCGCCGTCGAGGAGGAGGTAGGCGGAGGGCAGCTGCTCGAAGACGCTGCGGAAGTCGACGGTGCCGTCGCGGGCGCCGTCGCGGGCGTCGTCGCGGGCGCCGTCGCGGGCGCCGTCGCGGGTGTCGCCGGGAGCGCTCACCGGGGACCTCCCGCCGTCGGGGCCGGCCCGGGCCCCGGGCCGCTCGTGCACCATTGCACCACCGCCGCCCGCCCGTGTCCGCCCCAAC
>NZ_JAAALM010000959.1 GCF_009906395.1 Kineococcus indalonis | reverse complement strand
GACCCGCAGCGCGTGGCCGTCGCCGGCGACAGCGCCGGCGGCAACCTCGCCGCCGTCGCCGCCCAGTCGCCCGCGGGGGAGGGCCTGGCCGCGCAGCTGCTGGTCTACCCGGCCGTCTCCGGCGGGCGCGGGGACTTCCCCTCCGTGCGGGAGAACGCCGACGCGCCCGTCCTGGACCGCGCCACGGTCGAGTGGTTCGGCCGGCACTACCGCGGCGAGCCGACCGACGTGCGCTTCGCGCCGCTGGACGCACCCTCGCTGGCCGGGCAGCCGCCCGCCGTCGTGGCCGTCGCCGGCTTCGACCCGCTGCGCGACGAGGGCGTCGCCTACGCGCAGCGCCTGGGGGCCGAGGGCGTGCGCGTGGTGCTGCGCCGCCACGACGACCTCGTGCACGGCTTCCTCGGGATGGCGCCGCTGTCCGCCTCGGCCGAGCGCGCCTCCCGGCAGCTGTGCCGGGACCTGGGGGAGCTGCTCGGCACCCGCTGAGCGGACCCGCGAGCCGCCCGCCGCGCTCCCTGCCGCACCGCCGCGCACCCCTGGCGGGAGCTGTGGGCTCTCTGAGAGGGTGCGGCTCCCGGGCCGACGGCGACCCGGGAGACGCACCCGCGACCGGAAGGCGCCCCCGATGGCCCTCGCGAACCCC
>NZ_JAAALM010000958.1 GCF_009906395.1 Kineococcus indalonis | reverse complement strand
GGCGGCGCGCTGCACCGGCACCGGCAGCGGGTCGGTGACGGGCAGCGCGCCCGAGCGGTCCGCCGCGGCCCACAGGCCCCGCCCCACGGCCTCCGCCGCCACCCGGCCGGCGCCGGGGGTGTCCAGGGGCAGCCCCCGGGGCGGGCAGCAGCCGGCGTCGGTGCAGCTCAGCGAGCGCCAGCGCCCCGCCGCGACCAGCAGCGCCTCACCGACCGGCAGGCCCTCGGCGCGCAGCCGCTCGAGCGCGGCGGCGACCGCAGCGGCACCGGCCCGGCCGGTGCGCAGGGCACCGCCCGCGTCGTCGCCCGCGTCGCCGCCCGAGGGGTCGGCCGCGCCGCCGCCCGTGTCGTCGTAGCAGACGACGAGCACCCGGCCGGCGGCCGCGGGGCCACCGCCGGCGCGGCGGGCGCGCAGCAGGTGCTCGACCGCCTCGCCGGCGGCCGCGGCGGCGAGGCGGTCGAGCGCGTCCGCGGGCGTGTCGGCGGGCGTGTCGGCGGGCGTGTCGGCGGGCGTGTCCGTGCACGTCGCGTCGGGGGGCAGGTCCACGCGCACGACGGGGCCGAGGCGGGTGCCGCCCGGGGTCCCGGCACCGGTCAGCTCCAGGAGCACGAGGCTGTGGCGGGGGTGGAAGCCGAGGCGGTAGGGC
>NZ_JAAALM010000957.1 GCF_009906395.1 Kineococcus indalonis | reverse complement strand
CGGGCCGGGGCTGGACCTGGCGCTGCTGCTGGAGCTGACCGCGGCGGCCGTCACCGCCGGCCTGCCGCCCGGCCGGGCCCTGGAGCAGGCCGTCGCGGCGGTGCCCGGCCCGGTGCCGGAGGACCTGGCGCGGGTGTGCGCGCAGCTGCGCTGGGGCGCCGAGCCGCAGCGCGCCTTCGAGGGGGCCGACCAGCGCTGGCACCCGCTGGCCGAGCCGCTGCTGCTGTCCGCGCGCACCGGGGCCCCGGCCGCGTCCCTGCTGCTGTCGGCGGCGGCCCAGCACCGCGCCGAGCGGCGCCGGGCCGCCGCCGAGGCCGCCGCGCGGCTGGGCTCGCAGCTCGTGCTGCCGCTGGGGTTGTGCACCCTGCCGTCGTTCCTGCTGCTGGGCGTCGTGCCCGTCGTGCTCACCCTCGCCGGGGACGTCCTCACCGGTTGAGGAGGCACCGCGCCCGGCCCGCGCGCTGCACAGCCAGCAGCTCACGGGTGGTGTCCACAGCAGCCGTCCCGCGACGGTCCTCGCCGGGTGCTGCACGGTCACGGTGGTCGCGGGGCCGGCGCGGTGCCGGTCCCGGGCGGCCGGCGTCGCGCCGGCGGACGAGGAGGAACCGGTGGAGCAGCAGCGTGAGCAGCACGAGCGCGGGCGGGGGGCCCACGAGCGGCGG
>NZ_JAAALM010000956.1 GCF_009906395.1 Kineococcus indalonis | reverse complement strand
AGCAGGACCCCGCCGCTGCGGCGGGGCGCTGCCCAGCGTGCTGCGCGGCCCCTGCAACCCGCTTGCAGGGGCGGTGGGCGGGCGCCGCGGCGGTGCAGGCGGGCTGCAAGGGGCCGCGGCCAGGCTCGGGGCGTGCCGTCCGCAGCCCGTCTCCGACCCGTCCCCGACCCGGCGGCCTGGCTGCCGTCGTGGTTCCGGCACCCCACCCGCCTGGACCTGCCCACCGGGCACCACCTGCGCCCGATCCGCGAGGTCGACGTCGACGTGGACCTGCCGGCGGTCCTCGGTTCCCGCGAGCGGCTGTGGTCGATCTACGGCGAGGTGTGGGGGTGGCCGCCGGAGGGGATGACCCGCGAGCAGGACCGCGTCGACCTCGCCCGCCACGAGGCGGAGATCGCCCGCCACGAGTCCTTCGACTACGCCCTGTTCGACGACGAGGAGGCGGAGCTGCTCGGCTGCGTGTACCTGGACCCGCCGGGCCGGGCGGGCGCGGACGCGGACGTGTCCTGGTGGGTCGTGGACCGGCTGGTCGGCTCGGAGCTGGAGGCGGAGCTGGAGGTGCGGGTGCCGCGCTGGGTGCAGCGCGACTGGCCCTTCACCGCACCGCGCTTCGTGGGCCGGGACCTCACCTGGCAGCAGTGGCTGGCGCTGCCAGGTGAGGTCC
>NZ_JAAALM010000955.1 GCF_009906395.1 Kineococcus indalonis | reverse complement strand
GCCCTGGAGCGCCGGCGCCCGCGCCGGCGCTCCAGGGCCGGGGCCAGGGCCCGGGCCAGGGCGAAGGCGGCGGAGCCCACGAGCGCGGAGGCCAGCGGGTCGCTGACGCGGTGCCAGCCCTCGGCGACGACCATGGCGCCCATCGCCCCGGAGGCCAGCGCCCCGGCGGGGGCCAGCACCCACCGCCAGGAGCGGGGGGCGGCCACGAGCAGGCCCAGGCACACGCCGAGCACGCCGGCGGTGTGGCCGCTGGGCAGGCTGTTGCCGCTGCTCGCCGCGCCGAGGAGGTCGGGGCGCTGCAGCAGGACGAGCTTGAGGACCTCGGTGGCGCCCAGGGTCGCGGCGGCGACGCCGAGGCCGAGGCCGGCGCGCGCGGGGGAGCGCGAGGCCAGCCCGGCGAGGGCGACGAGCCCGGCGCCGGCGAGCAGGTGCACGGGCTCCAGGTGCCCGGCGAGCTGGAGCAGCCGCTCCCCGGCGGCGGGCAGCCCGGCGTCGGTGGAGCGCAGCGCCGCCTCGTGCACGGCGTCCTCGGCGGCCTGCCCGCGCGCGGTGCGCACGCAGACGGCGTAGAGGACGGCCAGGGCGGCGGCGTGCAGCAGCGCGGCGGCGGCGAGGGCGCCGGTGCCGCGGCGCCCGGTGCCGCGCCGGGGCGGGGCGGGGGCGG
>NZ_JAAALM010000954.1 GCF_009906395.1 Kineococcus indalonis | reverse complement strand
GGGTGGCCGCGAACGGCTCGGCCGGCGGCAGGGGGGTGCGCGCGGCGCCGGCCGCACCGGCCCGCGCGCCACCGAGGCGGCGCAGCAGGGCGTCGGGGATGGCGTTCAGCGGCAGCACCTCGTCGGCGATGCCCTCGCGGGCGACGGCGCCGGGCATGCCCCACACCACGGAGGTGGCCTCGTCCTGGACGACGACCTGGCCGCCGGCGTCGGCGATGGCCTTGCAGCCCAGCTTGCCGTCGGAGCCCATGCCGGTGAGGACCAGCGCGAGCAGGTCGCCGCCGAAGGCCGCCAGCGCGGAGCGGAACATCACGTCCACCGCGGGGCGGCAGAAGTTCTCCGGCGGGTTCTGGTTGAGCTTGACCACCAGGGCGGTGCCGCGGCGCACGACCTCCATGTGGAAGTCGCCGGGCGCGACGTAGGCGGTGCCGGCCTCGACGGTCTGTCCGTCGGTGGCCTCCACCACGTTCAGGGCGCTGACCTTGTCCAGGCGCTGGGCGTACAGGCGGGTGAACACCGGCGGCATGTGCTGGGTGATCAGCACGGGCACGCCGATGGTGGCCGGCACCTTCGACAGCACGGCGGACAGCGCCTCGGGTCCGCCGGTGGAACAGCCCACGACGAGGGCGCGCGGGGTGCCGACGGCACCGGCGCGCGAGCGCACGGCGACGGG
>NZ_JAAALM010000953.1 GCF_009906395.1 Kineococcus indalonis | reverse complement strand
CGCTGGAGGACCTGCGCGCCGTCGTCCGCGAGCGCGTCGCCGCCCACGCCGCCCCCCGCCAGCTGCTCCTGCTCGACGCCCTGCCCCTGCGCGGCCCCGGCAAGCCGGACCGGGCGGCCCTGCGCGCCGCGGCCCTGCGCGCCGGTGGACGCCCGGCGGACGGCGGGGGAACCGCCGGCGGCGCCCGTTCGTCCTGACGGGGAAGCCCTACGTGCGGAGCTCCAGTGACGGGGCCCGAGGAGGAGGTGGGAGCGGTGCGCACCGTGCTGCCGTTGCTCCTGACGCTGGCGCTCACCGTCTACTGCGTGGTGAGCATCGTGCAGGCCGGCGACGGCGAGGTGCGCAGCCTGCCGAAGTGGGGCTGGCTGCTCCTGGTGCTGTTCTTCCCCCTCGCGGGCGGCCTGGCCTACGTGGTCGCGGGACGGCCCCTCGCCGGGGCCGGGCGGCGCCGCACCCCCCCGGGCCAGCGGCGCGGGCCCAAGGGGCCGGACGACGACGAGGACTTCCTGCGCGGGCTGTGACCGCGCGTCCTCGCCCCACCCGCGCGCCCGGGCCGCGAGCACCCCTCGCGCCCCGGCCGCGCGAGCGCGCGGGGGACCCCGGAGGGCCCCGGCGGGCGTCCGGGTGACCCTCGCCGGGTGGGTCCGCGCGGCGCTTGGCACGATGGACCCCCG
>NZ_JAAALM010000952.1 GCF_009906395.1 Kineococcus indalonis | reverse complement strand
CCCGAGCGCCCACCGGCGCGTCCTGCTGCCCGTGCGCCGGCGCGACCCGCCGGGCGCCCGCCCTCGCCCCCGCCGTCGCGTCCACCGCGGGCCGCGGCTGCGCGTCCGCGGTGTGCCAGGGGCGCGGGGCCCGGCCGGCGAGCTGGCGCAGGACCTCGCCGAAGAACCAGCGGCGGTAGGCCACGAGCTCCTGCGGCGCGGGCAGGGTGAGCAGGTGCCGCTCGTCGCGGCAGAACTCGTCGGCCTCCTCCAGCACGTCGCGCACCCGCTGCACCACCGGCGCCGCCGTCGCCGGCAGGGACCAGGTGACGTCGCAGAAGTCCCGCCCCGCCGCCGCGGCGGTGTCCATGGCGGCCTCGACCCGGGCCTGGAAGGGGGCGTAGACGCCGTTGACCTGCGCGGCGATCTCCAGCAGCCGCTCCGGCAGCGACCCGGCCGGGGCCTGCTGCTCCCCGATGCGGATCAGGGTCAGCTCCCGCAGCAGGCCCTCGTTGTACCGGACGAAGCGGGCCCGCAGCGGCAGGGACAGCCCCAGCAGGTGCACGTCGACCAGCTCTGCTCCAGCGCCCACCTCGGCGCCCACCGGTCCGCTCACCCGTCGAGCCTCGCACAGGCGCGCCCACGGCTCCCGCGCGGCGCGTCGCGGCCGCCCCGCCACCGGCCCGGCCCGCGCGCCCAGGCCCCGGTGGGCGCGCCGCCCGCGGCACCGGGG
>NZ_JAAALM010000951.1 GCF_009906395.1 Kineococcus indalonis | reverse complement strand
GGCCCACCCCGAACGGCACGTCCACCGGGGTGGGCCCGGGGGTGGTGGGCCCCGCCGGCGTCACCGGCGCGGCGGCCGTCGCCGTCAGCGGCGCCACCCCCGACGGCGACGGCGTGCAGGTGGCGGTGGGCGCCGGGCCGGACACGCTGCTGGCGTTCCTGTCCAGCGGCTGCCTGACGTGCCGGGGCTTCTGGGACCGCTTCCGCGACCCGGCCGGGGCGGGGCTGCCGGTGGGCACGCGGCTGGTCGTGGTCACCCAGGGCGCCGAGCGCGAGAGCGCCACGGCGGTGCGGGCGCTGGCCGCCGAGGGCCTGGACGTGGTGATGTCCACGCGCGCCTGGGAGGGCTACGAGGTGCCCGGCTCGCCGTACTTCGTGCTGGTGGACGGCGCCACGGGCCGGGTGTCCGGGGAGGGCAGCGCGACGGCGTGGGAGCAGGTCCAGCGCCTGGTGGCGGAGGCCACCGGCGACCGGGAGCTGGCCCGCACCGGCGCCCACCGGCACGACCACGGCGACGGGCACGACCACGGCGACGGGCACGCGCACGGCGACGGGCACGCGCACGGCGGGGACGCCGGCGACGGCGCGCACCGCGAGGCGCGCGCGGACCGCGAGCTGCTGGCGGCGGGCATCACCCCCGGCCACCCCAGCCTGGACCTAACCGCGGAGGAGCTCGCCGAGGGCCCGCGGGCGCAGGGCTGAGGCGGGGGCGGGGG
>NZ_JAAALM010000950.1 GCF_009906395.1 Kineococcus indalonis | reverse complement strand
GGCCAGCGCCAGGCGGCCGGGGTGGGTCAGCGCCCGCCGCAGCGCCGGCCACTCCCGCCGCACGGGCGCCACGACGCGCTCGCGCAGCTCCCGCCGCGCCCGCGGCCACCGGGCCACCGCCAGCGCGGCGGCGCCGGCGGCCACCAGCGCCGCGCCGGCCACCGGCCAGGGCACCTGGACCCCGGGGGCCCCGCCGCGACCGGCGGCCAGCAGGGACAGCAGCACCAGGACGGCGGTGACCAGCGCGGAGGTGGACTGCACCAGCCCGATCGTCGTGGCGGCCACGGCCAGCGGCAGGCCCCCCTGCCGCTGCAGGTAGCGCACGGTCAGCGCCACCCCGCCGGTGCTGGCGGGGGTGAGCAGGTTGAGGAAGGACGTGGACAGCCACAGCGCGCCGGTGCGCCCGAACGGCAGGCGCACCGGCGACAGCGCCAGCATCGACAGCACGTTGCCGAGCAGCGGCACCAGGGACAGCAGCGCGGCGGCGGCGACCGCGCCGGTGTCGGCGCCGCGCAGCCGCTCGCCGAGGTCCAGGCCCTCGACCCGGCGGGCCAGCACCACCACGGCGACCACGCTCGCCGCGCCCAGCGCCAGCGTGCCGGCGCGGCGGGCCAGGACGCCCCGGCCGGCCGGGCGCGGGGGTGTCGACGGCGTCGTCAGCGGTTCCACCGAGCCACCTTGCCAGCCGGGCCCCTCCCCCGCCGCGCGAGCGGTGCC
>NZ_JAAALM010000094.1 GCF_009906395.1 Kineococcus indalonis | reverse complement strand
CCCGGGAGGCCGAGGCCCGCGCGCGCACGCGGGCCTCGGCCTCCCGGGCGCGCTCGAGCGCGCCCGCCGCCCGCCGCGCGCGCGCGTCGATCTCGCGCTGCCGGTGGGCGATCTCCCGCCGGCGCCGGGTGAAGGGGTCCACGGGCTCCTGCGCTGCCGCCACGCCGCGACGCTAGCCGGAGCCGGGCGCGGGCGCTCAGTCCAGCGGGCCCTGCCACGCGCGCGGCTCGCCGCCGCGCAGCTGCCGGCCGAACTCCTCCACGATCCAGCGCGCCAGCTCCGCCACGTCCGGCGGCTCCTGCGCGGTGAGCAGCTCGCCCGCGCGGCCCAGGTCGTCGACCTGCGCCATGCGCTCGCTCCAGCGCTCCAGCAGCGGCAGGTGGTCCGGGCGCCGGGCGTACTCCAGGTCCACGCACTCCAGCCCGGCGGCCAGGGCGGCCATCTTGCGGGCCTCGGCGGCGTTGAGGTGGCCGCCGTACTCGGCGGTGAGCAGGTCGGTGACGTCCCCGGCGAGCCGCTCCGTGCCCGGGTCGGTGAAGGCGTGCGCCATGCCCAGCAGCCGCAGCTCGCGCAGCACCGCCTCGCGGTGCTCGCGCAGGCGCACCCCGCGCCGCAGCGGGTAGCGCAGCAGCCGCACCGGGGGGCCGTCCACGGACGGCTCCGGCGCCGGGGCGCCCGCGCCGGCGTGCCCGCCGTCCAGGTCCGCGGCGAGCTCGTCGGCGACGCAGGCCCACTCGGCGGCCAGCAGCTCGTCGGCGTCGGGCCCCCGGGTTCCCCGGCCGGGCGGGGGCGCGGCGGTGCTCAGCTCGCACCACACGGTCTTGCCCGTGCCGTCGGGGTGCACCTCGGTGCCGCGGGCCGTGCTGAGCGCGGTGATCAGCGGCAGGCCGCGGCCGGTGGTGGCGGTCAGGCTGCGCGGCACCCACTGCGGGGCCACGGGGGAGGGGTCGGCCACCTCCACGCGCACCACGGGCCCCGCGCCGTGCCCCGCGCCGTGCCCCGCGCCGTGCCCCGCGCCGTGCCCCGCGCCGTGCCCGGGGGCGCGCACGGTGAGCACCAGCGTGCCGCCGGCGTGCAGCACGGCGTTGGTGACCAGCTCGCTGGCGCACACCTCCGCGTCGGCGGCGACCTCCTCGGGGACGGTGCCGGCCAGGACGCGGCGCACGTGCCGGCGGGCGCGGGCGGCGCTGGACGCCTCGGCGGGCAGCAGCACGCGGTCGTCCTCGGGCACGGGCTCCCCCCCTCGCGCTCCCGCGGCACCGGCGGCACCGCGCTCGACGGTCCCCGACGCCACTCCCCGACGCGTCCCCGCGACGCATCTCCATGACGCACCGTAGAGGACGAGTGACCGACGGTCGAAGCCCCGGGGACGCCACGCCCCCCGGCGCGCAGCCCGGTCCCGCGCACCCCACCCTGAGCGGGTGATCGACCGCCTGCCCCCCACGGACGCGCCGCCCCTGGGCGGCGCGGTGATGATGCACCAGCACTGGGACGACATCGCCTTCCTGCACTGGGCCGTCGACCCCGCCCTCGTCGCCCCGCACCTGCCGCCGGGCACCCGCCCCGACGTGCTCGACGGGCGCACCCACGTGGGCCTGCTGCCCTTCACGCTGCGCGGCGCGGCACCCGGGCAGCTGCCCGGGGTGCCCTTCCTCGGCACGTTCCTGGAGACGAACGTGCGCTTCTACTCCGTCGACGACGCCGGCCGGCGCGGCGTCGTCTTCGCCAGCCTGGACGCCTCCCGGCTGGCGGTGGTCCTCGGCGCCCGGGCCGCGTTCTCCCTGCCGTACCGGTGGTCGCGCATGCGCCACGCCCAGCGGGTGCGCGACGGCGCCCGCGAGCTGCTGTGGACGTGCCGCACGCCCGCCGGGGCCACCAGCCGCGTCGCCGTGCGCGAGGGCGAGCCGCTGGACGCCCCGGACGACGTGGCCACCTTCGTCAGCGCCCGCTACGGCCTGCACGTCGCGCACCGCGGGCGCACCCGCTGGATCGCCAACGAGCACGAGCCGTGGCCGCTGCGCCGCGCCGAGGTCCTCGAGCTCGACGACGGCCTGCTGGCCGCCGCGGGGTTCGCCGGGCTGGCCGACCGCGCGCCCGACCACGTGGCCTTCGCCCGCCGCGTCACCACGCGCTTCGCCCCACCGCGGCGGCTGCCGCGGGAACCGGGGCCCGCACCGGGGCGTTGAGCCGGGGGACACCCGCGACCGAACAGGAGAGGACAGCCGCCGCCGTGCGCGACGACCGTTCCGACGACCCCCCGAGTACCCGCCCCGCCACCGCGCAGCCCGCGCGCCCCCGCACCGCCGAGGGGGTGCGCCACCGGTGACGGACGTGCTCACCCTCCTGCTCGGCGTGCTGGTCGTGCTCCTCATCACCGCCGCCACCGCGTACTTCGTGGCGCAGGAGTTCGCCTACATGTCGGTGGACCGCTCCGGGCTCACCGCCCGCGCCGCCGCCGGCGACGGCGCGGCGCGCCGCGCCCTGGCGGTCACCCGCCGCACCTCGTTCATGCTCTCCGGCGCCCAGCTGGGCATCACCGTCACCGGCCTGCTCGTGGGGTACGTGGCCGAGCCGCTCATCGGCGACTCCCTGAGCGCCCTGCTCGGCGGGGTGGGGGTCCCCACCGCCGTGAGCGTGGCCACCGGCGCGGTCCTCGCGCTGGTCTTCTCCACCCTCGTGCAGATGCTCCTCGGCGAGCTGTTCCCGAAGAACTACGCCATCGCCCGCCCCGCGCCGGTGGCCACCCGCCTGGCGCGCTCCACCCTGCTCTACCTGAGGGTCTTCGGCCCGCTGGTGCAGGTCTTCGACCGCTCCTCCAACGCGCTGCTGCGCGCCCTGCGCATCGAGCCGGTCCACGACGTCGAGCACGCCGCGACCGCCCGGGACCTGGAGCACATCGTGGAGGAGTCCCGCGAGAGCGGGGACCTGCCCGAGGACCTGGCCGTGCTGCTGGACCGCGTCCTGGACTTCCCCCGGCGCGACGCGGAGCACGCGATGGTCCCGCGCTCGCGCGTGGACACCGTCGCCGACACCGACGACCTGGGCCTGGTGCGCGCCCTGATGGCCGTGGGCCACTCGCGCTACCCGGTGCTCGAGACCGGCAGCGGCGACGTCGTCGGCGTCGTGCACCTGGCCGACCTGCTCGCCACCGCCGAGCCCGACAGCGCCCCCGTCACCGCCCTCGCCCGCCCGCCAGCTGGCGCAGCACGTCGGGCAGGGCGGTGAGGGTGGAGACGACCAGCGGCGGGCACGAGGAACCAGCTCGCCTGCGTCGTCGACGAGCACGGCGGCTTCGCCGGCGTCGTCACGGTGGAGGACCTCGCCGAGGAGCTCGTCGGGGAGATCACCGACGAGCACGACGAGAGCACCGGGTACGTGCCGGTGCGCGGCGACGGCGTGTGGGAGGTGCCCGGGGAGGTGCACGTGGACGAGGTCGAGCGCGCCCTCGGCGTGGACCTGCCGCGCGGGGACCACGAGACGGTCGCCGGCCTGGCCATCGCCGCCCACGGCGGCCTGCCGCGGCCGGGCACCGTCCTGGACGTGCAGCTGCCCGCCGACCCGGCCGACCTCGCCCTGCGCGCGGAGGCCGCGCCCCGCGTGCTGCGCGTGACGGTCCTGACCGTCGAGCGCCACGTCCCCTCCCGGCTCCGCCTGGAGCTGCCCGACACCACCGCCGCCGACGCCACCACCCACCAGGGGAGCCCCCGATGAGCACCGACGACCCGTGGATCGTCGTGCCCGCCACCGTCGTGATCGTCGCGCTGAGCGCGTTCTTCGTGGCGGTGGAGTTCGCGCTGCTGGCCGCCAAGCGGCACCGCCTGGAGGACGCCGCCGGCACCGCCTCCGGCCGCGCCGCGCTGCGCAGCTCCTCGGAGCTGACGGTGCTGCTGGCCGGCTCGCAGCTCGGCATCACGGCCTGCACCCTGGCCCTCGGCGCGATCAGCAAACCGGCCGTGCACCACTGGCTGACCCCGCTGTTCGGGGCCGTCGGCCTGCCGGCGGTGGCCGCCGACGTCCTGGGGTTCGTCCTGGCCCTGTTCGTCGTCACGTTCGTGCACCTCGTCGTCGGCGAGATGGCCCCGAAGTCCTGGGCCATCGCCCACCCGGAGCGCTCCGCGCTCCTGCTGGCGATCCCGATGCGCGCCTTCATGCGGGTGTTCCGCCCCGTGCTGGAGCTGCTGAACTCCGCGGCCGACGCGCTGGTGCGCCGCGCCGGCGCCGAACCGGCCGACGAGGTCGCCGCCGGGCACGGCCCCGACGCGCTGCGCCACCTGCTGGAGCACTCCGCGAACGTCGGGGCGCTGGACGCGCGCTCCTCCGCGCAGCTGTCCGGGGCCCTGGAGCTGCAGCGGATGACGGTGCGCGAGCTGCTGCGCCCCGGCGCGCCGCTGGCCGCGGTGCCCCCCGGCGCCACCGCCGGGGACGTGCGCGAGGTCACCCGACGCACCGGGCACCTGCGCGTGCTGGTCGGGCAGGGCGAGCGCGTCACCGGCGTGGTGCACGTGCGCGACACCCTCACGGAACCGGACGACGCGGACGTGGCCCCGTTCGTGCGGCCGGTGTTCACCCTGGACGCCGCCACCACCGTGCACGCCGCCCTCGCGCGGATGCGCGAGACCCGCAACCACCTCGCCGTCGTCACGAGCACCGGCACCGGCACCGGCGCCGTGCAGGGCGTGGTCACCCTGGCCGACGTGCTGCGCCGCCTCCTGCCGCGGGAGGCGCCCGCGGCCGCGGCGGCCGGCTGAGCCGGCGCGGCCCGCCGCGCACGGCGTGGCACGATCGGCCGGTGAGCGAACCGCAGGGACCCGCAGCCCCCGAGGTGCCCGTGTGGGAGCGGCGCTTCCGCGCCGGCCGCGTCGGGCTGCCGGAGTGGGCCGAGGACGCCCCCGACCGCTGCGTGGTGGAGGCCACCGTCGGCGGCGTGCTGGAGGTGCACTCCTTCGACGCCGCCACCGGCGAGCTGCGCCGCACCACCGACCGCCCCGAGGGCACCTCCAGCGCCACCATCGACCCGGCCGGGGAGTTCGTGTGGTGGTTCGACGACACCGCCGGCGACGAGTTCGGCGTGTGGCGGCGCCAGCCGTTCGGCTCCGCCCCCGGCGAGGGCGTGGAGGACCCCCTCGGCCTGCCCGCCGCCTACCCGGCGGGCCTGGCCCTCGGCCGCAGCGGCGTCGTGGTCGCCGGCGGCAGCGACGACGACTACGGCACCCGCGTGCACGTCGTCACGGGCGGGCGCTCGCGCCTGCTGTACGAGGACCGCGAGGACGCCTACGTCGGCGACCTCTCCCCGGACGAGCGCTGGGTGGCGCTGTCGCACTCCGAGCACGGCGACTCGCGCCACCCCGACCTGCGGGTGGTGCGCCTGGAGGACGGCGCGACGGTGCGCGAGCTGTCCGACGGGCCCGGCAGGGGCGTCTCGCCGGTGGCGTTCGCGCCCGTGCCCGGCGACCCGCGCCTGCTCGTGGAGCACGAGCGCGCCGGCCGCGCCGAGCTGCTCGTCCTGGACGTCACCACCGGCGAGGAGACGCCCGTGGTGCTCGGCGTGCCCGGGGAGGTGGCCGGCGCGGAGTGGACCCGCGACGCGCGCGGGCTGCTGGTGCTGGTGGACCACCACGCCCGCACGCTGCTGCACCGGGTGGACCTGGGCACCGGCGAGGTCGACGCGCTCGGCCCGCGCGAGGGGACCGTCGGCGCGGCCACCGCCCGCCCCGACGGCGGCGCGTGGCTGGCGTGGTCCTCCGCGCAGCGCCCGCCGGCGGTGCGCACCCTCGCCGGGGACGTGCTGCTGCGCGCCCCGGGCGAGCCGGCCCCGGAGTCGGTGCCCGTGGAGGACGTGTGGGTCGACGGCGAGGGCGGGCGCGTGCACGCGCTGCTGCGCCGCCCGCCGGGCGCGAGCGGCCCGCTGCCGCTGGTGGTGGAGGTCCACGGCGGGCCCACCGCCCACGACACCGACGCCTTCCGCGCCTACGCGGCCACCTGGGTGGACGAGGGCTTCGCCGTGGTCCAGGTGAACTACCGCGGCTCCACCGGGTACGGCTCGGCGTGGCGCGACGCGCTGGAGCAGCGCGTGGGGCACACCGAGCTCGCCGACGTCGCCGCCGTGGCCGACCACCTCGTGGCCACCGGCGTGGCGGACCCGGACCGGCTGGTGCTGGCCGGCGCCTCCTGGGGCGGGTACCTGACGCTGCTGGGCCTGGGCACCCAGCCGCAGCGCTGGGCGGTGGGCCTGGCCGCGGTGCCGGTGGCCGACTACGTCGCCGCGTACGAGGACGAGATGGAGGGGCTGAAGGCCTTCGACCGCTCCCTCTTCGGCGGCTCGCCGCAGCAGGTGCCCGAGAAGTACGCCGACTCCTCGCCCATCACGCACGTGGACGCCGTGCGCGCCCCGGTGCTGGTGCTGGCCGGGCAGAACGACCCGCGCTGCCCGATCCGGCAGATCGAGAACTACCTGGCCCGGCTGGAGGCGCGCGGCGCGGTGCACGAGACGTACCGCTACGACGCCGGGCACGGCTCCCTGCTGGACGACGAGCGGGTGCGCCAGATGCGCGTGGAGCTGGACTTCGTGCGCCGCCACCTGCCCTGACGCCACCCCCGACCGCCCCCGCCGCGGGGCGGGGTCGTCCTGCGGGGTCGTCCTGCGGGGTCGTCCCGCGGGGTCGTCCTGCGGGGTCAGCCGAGGAGCGTCAGGTGCAGCAGGGCGGCGTTGAGGGCGACGACGAGGGTGACGGCGGCGGCCGCCGCGACCCGGGTGCCGCGGCGGTTGACGTGCTCACCCATCAGGGAGCGGTCGCCGGTCAGGCGCACCAGCGGCACCAGCGCGAACGGGATGCCGAAGCTGAGCACCACCTGGCTGACCACGAGCGCGCGGGTGGGGTCCACCCCGACCGCCAGGCACACCAGCGCCGGCACGAGCGTGACCAGGCGGCGCACCAGCAGCGGCACGTCCACGCGCAGCAGCCCCTGCATGATCACCGAGCCGGCGTAGGCGCCCACCGAGGTCGAGGCCAGCCCGGAGGCGAGCAGGCCGATGGCGAACAGCAGCGCCGCCCCGCCGCCCAGGCTGCCCAGGACGGCGGCGTGCGCGCCCTCCAGGGTGTCGGTGCCCTCCACCCCGCGCAGCGCGGAGGCGGCCAGCAGCAGCATGGAGATGTTCACCACCCCGGCCACGACGAGCGCGGCGGCGACGTCGACCCGGGTGGCGCGCAGCACCCGGCGGGTGCTGGCGGCCTCGACGGCGCCGTGGTGGTCGCGGGCCATCGCCGAGTGCAGGTAGATCGCGTGCGGCATGACGGTGGCGCCCAGCATGCTCGCGGCCAGCAGCACCGTCTCGGGGCCGGCGAAGCGCGGCACGAGCCCGGCGGCGGCCTCGCCCGGGTCGGGCGGGGCGAGCACGACGCCGGAGACGAACCCGGCGACGACGACGAGCAGCAGCGCCACCACGGCCGCCTCGAACCAGCGCACCCCGACCCGGTTGTGCAGGGTCAGCAGCAGCAGGGAGGCCGCGCCGGTGATGAGCCCGCCCACCAGCAGGGGCGTGCCGAACAGCAGGTTCAGGGCGACGGCGCCGCCGATGACCTCGGCGAGGTCGGTGGCGACCGCGACGAGCTCGGCCTGCCCCCAGTACGCCAGGCGGGCGGGGGTGCCCAGGCGCTCGCGCAGCAGCTCCGGCATGGTGCGCCCGCTGACGACGCTGAGCTTGGCGGACAGGTACTGCACGAGCACCGCCATGGCGTTGGCGGCCACGAGCACCCACAGCAGCAGGTAGCCGTAGCCGGCGCCGGCGGTGAGGTTGGCGGCGACGTTGCCGGGGTCGACGTAGGCGACGGCGGCGACGAACGCGGGGCCCAGCAGGCGCAGCAGCCCCCGCCGGGGTGCGGGGGTGCGCGCGCGCCCGCCGGTGCGGGTGTCCGTGGTCACGGGGTGACCGTACAGATGATTTCGGCCCCCCGAAACCGGAGCGGTCCCCGCGGGCCGGGACCGCTCCGGGTCCTCGCCGGGTCCTCGCCGGGGCGGCTGCCCGCCGCTACAGCTCCTTGGCGTAGCAGAGGCACAGCGGGCTGTCCGCCCACTGCCCGAACGCCGGGGTGCGCGCGTAGCCCAGCCCCTCGTACAGCGCGACCGCCTCCGGCTGCGCCGTGCCCGTCTCCAGCCGCACCCGGCGCGCGCCGCGCTCGCGGGCGAGGTCCTCGAACGCGGCGACCATCGACGTGGCCACCCCGTGCCCGCGCGCGGCCCCGCGCACGAACACCCGCTTCATCTCCACGCCGCCGGCGAACTCCGCCGGGTCGGCGTCGGCCTGCGCGATGCACCCGGCCGGCTCGCCGTCCAGCAGCCCCAGCAGGAACCGCGTGCCCGGCGCCAGGCGGTACTCCTCCCGGCTGCCCGCGGGGTAGCGGCGCAGCAGCTCCTCGACCGCCTCCACCAGCAGCGCCTCCAGGCGCGCGTCGCCGCGCTCGACGGGCACGACCCGCACGGGGACGCGCACCCCCACGCCCTCCGCCTCACGCACCGGTGCTCTCCTTCTCCCCGCGCGCGGCGGGCGAGCGGCGGCGCTGGGCGGGCACCGCGGCCACGGCCGGGTCCAGCGGGGCGCGCCCGGTGGCGTCGGCGCGGGCGGCGAACGCCAGCACCCCCAGGCCCAGCACCGACAGGCCCGCGGCGACCAGCGCGGTGGAGGCGTAGCCGAAGCCGGCGTCGATGACCGCCCCGCCGGCGAAGGCGCCCATCGCGTTGCCCGTGTTGAAACCGGCCTGCATCGCCGCCGAGGCCATGCTCGCCCCGCCGCCGGCGGCGACGATGCCGCGCGTCTGGATCGAGGAGGACAGCGAGAACGCCACGAACGCGAAGGCGAACACGCCCGCCGCCGCGGCCACCGGCGAGGAGGCCACCGCGAACAGCGCCACGTACACCACCACCAGCGCGGACATCCCCGCCACCAGGGTGCGCTGCACCGACCAGTCGGCCAGCCGCCCGCCCAGCAGGTTGCCGGCGGTGGCGCCCAGGCCGAAGAGCACCAGCACCCACGACACCGACGACTCCGCCAGGCCGGAGACCTCCGTCAGCAGCGGCGAGACGTAGCTGAGGACGGTGAACAGCCCGCCGAAGCCGATGACCGTGATGAGCAGCGTCAGCCACACCTGCCCGCGCCCGAACGCGGACAGCTCCCCGCGCAGCGAGCCGGCGCCCACCCGCACCTCGGGCACCAGGGCGGCGATCGCGGCCACCGTGCCCACGCCGAGGAGCCCGACCAGGCCGTACGTCAGGCGCCAGCCGGCCTGCTGGCCCACCCAGGTGCCCAGCGGCACGCCCACGACGTTGGCCACGGTCAGCCCGGAGAACACCAGCGACAGCGCGCGCCCCTCCTTGCCGGCGGGGGCCAGCGCGCGCGCCACCACCGCCGAGGCGCCGAAGAACGCGCCGTGCGCCAGGCCGGTGAGGAAGCGCGCGCCCACCAGGGTCGCGAACGTCGGCGCCAGCGCGGTGGCGACGTGCCCGGCGGTGAACAGGGCCATCAGGCCCAGCAGCACCTGCCGGCGGGGCCGGGAGTGCGTCAGCGCCGTCAGCGTCGGCGCGCCGACGACGACGCCCAGGGCGTAGGAGGTGATGATCCAGCCGGCGAGCGGGATGGACACGCCGAACGTCTGCGCGACCTGGGGCAGCAGCCCCATGGAGACGAACTCGGTGGTGCCGATCCCGAACGCGCCGACGGCCAGGGCCAGGAGGGCGAGGGGCACGGTGGTGCTTCTTCCTTCGAGCGGTGCGGGTGGGGTGTTCGAGCAGTGCGCCGTCGCCTGTCGACACCCCGATCATCGCGCACGCGGGCGCCGATGTTCCCCCGCCCGCGCGGCGGACCGCCGAAGACGTTGCCCGGCAGCACCTCCCGGGCGTGGCGGGCGCGGGCCGGGACGAGGACGGCCCCCGGCGCGCGGGCGCCGGGGGCCGTCCTCGTCCCGGCC
>NZ_JAAALM010000949.1 GCF_009906395.1 Kineococcus indalonis | reverse complement strand
GGGCGGGGGAGTTCGCGCGGCGGGGGAGTTCGCGCGGCCCGCTGCACCCCGGTTCGCCCGGACGCGGCGACCCCGCCGCGCTCCGCGTCCCGCGGGTGGTGTTGCGGGCCGCACCGCTGCGGCGCCGCCGCCGACGGGAGTTCCCCGCACGTGGAGAGGGCCGCGACAGCTGTGCTGTCGCGGCCCTCTCCGTGGAGTGCGCCGTCAGGGACTCGAACCCCGAACCCGCTGATTAAGAGTCAGCTGCTCTGCCAATTGAGCTAACGGCGCAACGAGATGGAACTTTAGCAGGAGCCTGCCGCAGTCGCGAAATCCGGGTGCCGGGGCAACCGGCGGTGCGCCCCGGCACCCGGGACGCGGGTCAGGACCGCTTCCACCACTCCTGGTCGGGCAGCCCCTCGCTGACGAGCAGCTCCTCCGAGTGCGGCCCCTCCGGGGAGACCATGTCCATGATCAGCGACAGCGGGATGTGCTCGGAGAGCATCTCCATGACGGGGCGGGCGCCGGGGGAGCCGGTGCCCCCGCTCGTCGCGTCCTCGTGCGCCATGCGTCCTCCACGTGTTGACGGGCCCGGGTGGGCGGTGACCCCTACCTCGTCGTCGCCGCCCCGTCGGCCCTTGAGCCGAGCCCCCGCGGAGGACACGTCCGGAGCAGCGCACCGCACGCGGCGTCACCCTCCGGCGTCACCTCCCGGCGCCGGAGGGTGACGCCGCGTGCGGTGCGCTGC
>NZ_JAAALM010000948.1 GCF_009906395.1 Kineococcus indalonis | reverse complement strand
GAGGGGGGTCCCCGGAGGGGTCCGGGGGGTGCGTGGCGCTCACGGCGCTCCTGCGGTCCGGGGCCCCGCGGGCGACGCCGGCGCGGGGCCGGGGCTGGTGGATCGGCGTCGACCGGGGTCGAGTCTGCCCGCGAACGGCTCAGAGGCCCAGCGCTGCGGCGACCCGTCGTGCCAGTTCCTGCTCACCGGTGGGCGTGTCGACCTCCAGCGCGTCCACGCCGACCCGCTGCGCCTGCCGGCGCAGCCGGTCGGTGAACAGCCGGTCGCGCTCCAGCAGGTTGGCCAGCGCCCTCGGCGGGTCGCCGGTGCGGCCCGCGATCCGCCACAGCCCGTCGCGCGCCTCGAAGGCGGCGCGCCGGAACCGCGGGGTGGGCAGCAGCCACACCGCCTGCCGCGGCCCGCTCAGCAGCGGGGCGACCAGCTCCGGCAGCAGCCGGAAGCCCTCCACCAGCACGCCGCGGTCCCGCGGCAGGGCCAGCAGGTCCTCCACGAGGAGCTCGAAGGCCTCGCCGCGGTACCAGGGGAAGGTCTCCAGCATCACCTGCGGGGAGCGGTGCACCCACCGCTCGTCCAGGCCCATCGCGGCGAAGGCGTGCAGCTGCGGGCACCGCGGCGGCGGGCAGCGCCGGGCGTGCTCGGCCATCGACTCGTCGGTGCCGTGCAGGTGCAGGTCGTGCTCGGCGGCCAGGCGCGCGGCGGTGGTCGACTTGCCCGCCCCGCTGCCTCCCC
>NZ_JAAALM010000947.1 GCF_009906395.1 Kineococcus indalonis | reverse complement strand
CCCAGCAGGGCGGGCCAGCCGACGGCGAGGAGGACGGCCAGGAGGGCCACGGCCAGGGCGAGCACGATCGGACCGGCGAAGGCGGCGACCGCGACGAGGGCGGCGAGGGCCAGGGTGGTCGTCGCCGTCGCGGAGGTGGTCACGGCGCGATCCTCCCGCACCCGCCGCGCGGCGCCCGAGCGGCGCGCGCCGCGCGGGGTTGGTGGCCCGTTAAACTGACGACCTCGCGGGCCGCCCAGGGCGTCCCGGCCGGGCGGACGGAGGGCGAGACACCGGGTGGCCCAGATCCTCGTGCTGACCAACGCGCTCACGCCGTCCACCGACGTGCTGCCGGCCCTCGGCCTGCTCCCGCACAGCGTGCGCGTGCTGCCGGCGGAGGCCTCGGTGCTGGTGGACGAGCCCACCTGCGACGCCGTGCTGGTGGACGGCCGGCGGGAGCTGGCCGCGGCCCGCTCGCTGTGCCGGCTGCTGCGCACCACGGGCCTGTCGCAGCCGCTGCTGCTGGTGCTCACCGAGGGCGGCATGGCCGCGGTGGCCGCCGACTGGGGCGCCGACGACGTGCTGCTGGACACCTGCGGGCCGGCGGAGCTGGACGCGCGCCTGCGGCTGGCCGCCGGGCGCCACCGCCGCGCGGCCGAGGACGCCCCGGGCGCCGACGCCGGCGAGATCCGCGCGGGGGACGTGGTCATCGACGAGGCCGCCTACTCCGCGCGCGTGCGCGGGCGCCAGCTGGA
>NZ_JAAALM010000946.1 GCF_009906395.1 Kineococcus indalonis | reverse complement strand
GCCACCAGCAGCCCGAGCACCGCGCCGTGCGGTGGGGGGTGGTGGTCGGCGCGGTGCTCGGGCTGCTGGTGGCCGCGACGTGCTGGCCGGTGGCGGGGCTGTTCGCCCCGCAGGCGCAGGTGCGCGGGGACCTGGCCGCGGCCCTGGTGGTGCTGGGGGCGTGCCTGCCGGTGGCCGGGTGGGTGTTCGTGCTCGACGGGGTGCTCATCGGCGCCGGCGACGGGCGGTACCTGGCGCGCGCGGGGCTGGCGGCGCTGGCGGCGTACGCGCCGCTGGCGGTGCTGGTGCTGCTGCTGGCCCCGCCGGGCCGGGCGGGGCTGGTGTGGCTGTGGGTGTCGTTCGCGGGGGTGTACTCCCTGGCGCGGCTGGTGACGCTGGTGCGGCGCGAGCGCTCCGGCGCGTGGGTCGTCACGGGCGCGGGCTGAGCGGGCCCGGGAGGGCGCGGGCGCCGGGCGTCCACCGGGGTGACCGCTCGGCGCAACGGCGTGGAAACGGGGGCGTTCCCCGGCCGAAACGGGCGTCGCCTTGACTGGGCGGCACCGACGACGGCAGGAGGACACCGTGACCCGTCCCACCGGAGCACCCGCCGGCCGCGGCCCGGGCGGCCTGGTGCCCGCGCCGCGGCGCGCGGACGCCGACCGCCGGCTCGTCGTGCGCGCGCAGGGCCTCGTCGTGCGCGGCGCGGGCCGGGCGGAGCTGCTGGGCTTCCCCACCGCCGACGTGCCCGCCCAGAAC
>NZ_JAAALM010000945.1 GCF_009906395.1 Kineococcus indalonis | reverse complement strand
CTGCTGGTGGGGCTGCCCACCGCGGCGGTCGCCGCGCTGCGCTCGACGTGGTCGCCTTGAGGCGAGTCGATGCTCTCGAGCATCACCCCGCTGGGCGAGCGGGGGCGCGCGAGCCGCTGGCCGGTGACGGTGGCGGCCTACCTGACCGGGTCCGCCGCGGGCGGCCTGGCGCTGGGCACCCTGCTGGGGCTGCTGGGCGCGCTGCTGCCGCTGGAGCACCGCGCGGCGGCCGCGGCGGCGACGGCGCTGCTGGCGGTGTTCGCGGCGGTGTCGGTGGCGGTGGAGACGGGCCGGCTGCCGCAGCTGCCGACGTGGCGGCGGCAGGTGGACGAGGACTGGCTGCACCGCTACCGCGGCTGGGTGTACGGCGTGGGCTACGGCGCGCAGCTGGGCGTGGGCGTCGTCACGATCGTCACCTCCCCGCTGCTGCACGCGGCGCTGGCGCTGGCGGTGCTGGGCGGCGGCCCGGGCGCGGGCGCGGCCGTGGGGCTGGTGTTCGGGGTGGTGCGGGCCCTGCCGGTGCTGGCGCTGCGGGGCGTGACGACGCCGCAGCGGCTGACGTCGGCGCACCGGGCCCTGGAGCGGCGCGCCCCGGCGGCGCGCACCGCGGCGGCGTGGACGTCGGCGGCGGTGTCGGTGGCGGCGGCGGCGCAGGTCGCGGCCCTGGTGGCGGGCTGAGCGCGCGGACGGGTGGAGGAGGGGTCGACGTGCAGGTGCTGGCGCACGGCGTGGGGG
>NZ_JAAALM010000944.1 GCF_009906395.1 Kineococcus indalonis | reverse complement strand
CACCACCACCCCCGACAGCTGCTTCTTCGCCCTCTGGGACGGCTGGGGCGTGATCCCCGCCGACGGACCATCGAAGCCCACCTGGCAGGTCCCCGACCGCGACTACTTCCTCTTCCACGGCCCCCTGACCGCCCTGGGCGATGAAGACCAGTGGCGCGGAGCGTTGCTGGCTCCGGGGCAGTCGTGGTGGCTGCCGCTGCCGGGGTTCGTGTGGCCGGCGGATCGGGCGTGGTGCCTGACCAAAGACGTCGACCCGCACTACGCCGCCATCGCTGCTTGTGCGGCCGCGACGGAGGACCTGCTGAGCCGGTCGCAGCTTGATGTCGTCCCGGCGGATCCCGCGGAGGTGCCACCGCACTACTGGTGACACTCCGCACACTCTGGCGCGTGGAGCTGCGGCGGCCTCACGGTCATCCCGCGCTCAGTGCGCGATCACGGGGAGGCCGTGACGGCGCGGTCGTGACGATGCCCACGTACCTGGCCCGACTGGTACCAGAGCGGTACCATTGACTCGTGGCGATGAACCTGCGACTGACCGACGAAGAGACCGACGCCCTGCGCCGCCGCGCCGAGCAGGAGGGCCGCTCCATGCAGGAAGTCGCCCGCACCGCCATCGGCGAGTACGTCTCCGACCGCCCCGCACGCCTGCGCGCGGCCATCGAGCGGGTGCGCACCGAGGACGCCGAGCTCCTGGCCCGCCTCGCGCGCTGACTGGCCCGGTGACCCACCCGGCGAC
>NZ_JAAALM010000943.1 GCF_009906395.1 Kineococcus indalonis | reverse complement strand
ACCGAGGCCGACACCCCGGCCAGGGCGCCGCGCTCGAGCTTGGCGTAGTACTCCACGCTGATGCCGGCCAGCGCGGCCGCCTCCGCGCGCCGCAGGCCGGGGACGCGGCGCCGTCCCACGTCGGGCAACCCGGCTCGGGCGGGGGTGAGCTTGGCCCGGCGGGTGGTGAGGAAGTCCCGGACCTCGGCGCGGTTGTCCACGCCCTCCACGCTAGGCGCGCCGCCGCGGGGCGGGGAGTCACTGCCGTGGGGTGCACCGGTGGTGCACCCCACGACAGGGCACCGCTGGCGTCGCCCGGCGGTGCCGGCGGTGGGCTTCGATGGGAGGGCACCGCTCCCGGTGCACCGACCGAAGGAGAACCCCCGTGCGTGGTGTCGTGATGCACGCCCCCGGTGACGTCCGCGTGGAGGACGTGCCCGAACCGACGATCCAGCAGCCGACCGACGCGCTCGTCCGCCTGGCCGCGACCTGCATCTGCGGCTCGGACCTGTGGCCCTACCGCGGCGCCGACGAGGTGGGCGAGCCGCTGCGCATGGGTCACGAGTACTGCGGGGTCGTCGAGGAGGTCGGAGACGACGTCCACGACATCGCCGTCGGTGACTTCGTCGTGGGTTCCTTCTTCGCCTCCGACAACACCTGCGAGATCTGCCGCGCCGGCTACCAGACCTCCTGCCTGCACCGCGAGGTGCTCGGCACCGGTGGCGCCGCCCAGGCCGAGCGCATGCGGGTCCCGCTGG
>NZ_JAAALM010000942.1 GCF_009906395.1 Kineococcus indalonis | reverse complement strand
GGTGCCGGGGGAGGGGGAGGTCCAGGTGCTCACGGTGCTCTCTCTCGGGAGGGACGTGCGGGGCCCTGCGGGGTCCTGCGGGGTCTGCCGGGCAGCGGCGCGGCGGGTCAGCCGAGGGGCACGACGCCGGTGGCGACGGCGGCGGCCAGCATCACCAGCGACAGCACGACGCTGCGCCAGATCACCTTCTTGTGGTGGTCGGCGAGGTCGACCTTCGCCAGCGAGATCAGCAGCAGCATCGCCGGCACCAGCGGGCTGGTGAAGTGCACCGGCTGGCCGACGATCGAGGCGCGCGCCATCTCCAGCGGCGTGATGCCGTACTCGGCCGCGGCCTGCGACAGGATCGGCAGGACGCCGAAGTAGAACGCGTCGTTGGACAGGAAGAACGTCAGCGGCATGCTCAGCACGCCGGTGATGACGGCCAGGTGCGTGCCCCACGCGTCGGGCACCACGGCCACGAGCCACTGGGCCATCGCGGTGTCCATGCCGGTGCTGGACAGCGCCGCGGTGAGCACGGCCGCGGCGAACACCATGGAGACCACCGAGACGATGCTCGTGGCGTGCTCCCTGATGCGCTCGGCCTGCTGCGCGGGGTTCGGGAAGTTCACCAGCAGCGCCAGCGCCGAGGCGGCCATGAACAAGAACGGCAGCGGCATGACGTCCATGCCGAGCAGCACCAGCAGCACCACCGTGAGCAGCGCGTTGAACCACAGCAGGCGCGGGCGCAGCGTGGGGCGGGTG
>NZ_JAAALM010000941.1 GCF_009906395.1 Kineococcus indalonis | reverse complement strand
CCCCGGTGGTGCCGGGCGCATGCGGGTGGGCAGCGTGGGGCTGGGCGGGAACGGGCAGTTCACGCGGCTCAGCGCGCTGCGCGACCTGGGCTGGGCCCCGTGGACGCCGTGCCTGACCGAGGACCTGGACCTCGGGCTGCGGCTGCTGGTCGTCGGGTGGGAGAACAAGTACTGCCACACCACCTACGTCGCCCAGCAGGCCGTCGTCTCCCCCGGGCGCCTGCTGCGCCAGCGCGCCCGCTGGTTCCAGGGGAACCTGCAGTGCCTGCAGCGCGTCCCGCTCCTGCTGCGCTCCTCGCTGGGGATCCGCACGACGCTGGACGTGCTGCACCACCTGCTGGCCCCGTTCGCCATCCTGCTCACCAGCCTGCTGCCGGTGCTGCTGGGGCTGCTGGGGCTGCTCTTCCTCGTGGACCCGAACCGCGCCCAGCGGGCCGTGGGCGACACCGACGTGCTCGCGCTGCTGGGGTTCTACGCGCTCACGTTCGCCTTCGTCCCGGTGCTGGCGCACGTGTACCGCTCGCGCACCCCGGTGAGCGGCCCGGCGGCGGTGCTGCTGGCGCACCTGTACGTGCTGTACGCGTGGCTGTGGTACGTCGCCGGCTGGTGGGCGGTGGTGCGCGTGCTGCGCGGGCGCAACGGGTGGGCCAAGACCGCCCGCACCCGCAGCGCCGACACCCTCACGGCCGAGCAGGCGGCCGGCCGGGCTGGCGCCTGACCGGCCGCGGCGGGCGGGCTGCGCGAC
>NZ_JAAALM010000940.1 GCF_009906395.1 Kineococcus indalonis | reverse complement strand
GTGCTGGACGCCGCCGAGGTGCCCCCGACGTTCGGCACGGACCCCGGCGTCGTCGTCGGCGTGATCGCCGGCGGCCCGGCCGCGCTGACGCGCGCCGTGGAGGACGCCGAGGACGACGCGGACGCCGGCGCGCGCGACGTGGAGGCGCTGGGCGCCGGCCCGCTGGACACCGTCGTCGGCATCGCCGCCAGCGGCCGCACCCCCTACGTGCTGGGGGCGGTGCGCCGGGCGCGGGAGCTGGGGTGCCTGACGGTGGGGCTGTCCTGCAACGCCGGCACGCCGCTGTCGGCGGCGTGCGAGCTGGCGGTGGAGGTCGTCGTGGGCCCGGAGGTGCTGCGCGGCTCCACGCGGATGCGCGCGGGCACCGCCACGAAGATGGTGCTCAACACGATCTCGACGCTGACGATGGTGCGCCTGGGCAAGACCCACGGCGACCTCATGGTGGACGTGCGGGCCACCAACGCCAAGCTGCGCCGGCGCGCGGTGCGCATCGTCGCCACGGCCGCCGGGGTGGACGAGGCGCGCGCCGAGGAGGCGCTGCGCGCGGCGGGCTGGCACGCGAAGACGGCAGTCGCGGCCCTGGCGCTGGGCGTGGACGCCGACGCCGCCCGCCGGGCGCTGCAGGCCGCCGGCGGCCGGCTCTCGCGGGTGCCGGGGGTGCGCTGATGCGCGTGCTGGGGATGATCTCGGGGACCTCCCACGACGGGATCGACACCGCGGTGGTGGGCTTCCGCGCCGAGGGGACGCACC
>NZ_JAAALM010000093.1 GCF_009906395.1 Kineococcus indalonis | reverse complement strand
GCGGGGGTACCGTCGCCTGCCGTGAGCAGCCGCACGGGGGACGACACGGTCAGCGCGCCGGCACCGGCGCCCGGCGGGCCGCCCGTGAAGCTGCTCCAGCGCCTGGCCGCCCGGCACCTGCCCGCGGTGCTGGCGCTGCGCCGCGCGGTGCACGCCCACCCGGAGCTGGCGCGCGCCGAGCACCGCACCACCGCCGCCGTGGCCGAGCTGCTCACCGCCGGCGGCCTGGAGGTGCGGCTGCTGCCCGGCACCGGCCTGGTCGCCGAGACCGGCCCGGGCGACGGGCCGCGGGTGGGCCTGCGCGCCGACCTGGACGCCCTGCCGCTGGAGGAGGGCACCGGGCTGCCCTACGCCTCCACCGTGCCCGGGGTCGCGCACGCCTGCGGGCACGACGTGCACACCGCCACCGCCGCCGGGGCCGGGCTGGTCCTGGCGGACCTGCACCGCGCCGGGGCGCTGGCCCACCGGGTGCGCCTGCTCTTCCAGCCCGCCGAGGAGGTCATGCCCGGCGGGGCGCTGGACCTCGTCGGCGCCGGCGTGCTGGAGGGGGTGGCCGCCCTGTACGGCCTGCACTGCGACCCCACCCTGGACGTGGGCACCGTCGGGCTGAAGGCCGGGCCGATCACCTCCGCCTCCGACCACGTCACCGTGCGCCTGTCCGGCACCGGCGGGCACACCTCGCGCCCGCACCTGGCCGGCGACCTCGTCTTCGCGCTCGGGCAGGTCGTCACCCAGCTGCCGGCCGTGCTGGCCCGCCGCGTCGACCCGCGCGCCGGGGTGAACCTCACCTGGGGCGCGGTGCACGCCGGCGACGCCGCCAACGCGGTGCCCGCCGAGGGGTACGCGGCCGGGACGCTGCGCTGCATGGAGACGGACGCGTGGCAGCACGCCGGCGAGCTCGTCGAGGAGGTCGTGGCCGACCTGGTGCGCCCGTACGCGGTCAGCGCGGAGGTGGCGCTGGTGCGCGGGGTGCCGCCGGTGGACAACGAGGTGCGCGCCACGCTGGTGCTGGAGGAGGCCGCGCGCGCCGTGCTGGGCGCCGACGCGGTGCTGCCCACGCGCCAGTCGCTGGGCGGGGAGGACTTCGCCTGGTACCTGCACCACGTGCCCGGGGCGATGGTCCGGCTGGGCACCCGCACCCCCGGCGGCGTCGTGCACGACCTGCACCGGGGCGACTACGCCCCGGACGAGGCGGCGCTCGGCGTGGGCGTGCAGGTCCTGGCGGCCGCGGCCGCCGCGCCGCGCGCGCTGCTCCGTTGAGGGGTCGCGCAGGTCTCGATCCGGGCAAGACGCCCGCCGCAGCGGCCTGAGCCGGTCAGGTTGCGCACTACGATGACCGCGCGCTCGTCGAACTGGCTTCGACCTCGTGCGCGCCCGCACCGCCGGACGACCCGCCGGACGACCTGGAGGACCCCACCCGTGAAGACCTTCACCCGCCTCGCCCCGGCCGCGGCCGTCGGTGCCACCGCCCTGCTGCTGCTGGCCGCCTGCGGCGAGCGCCCCCAGGGCGACGCCGTGGAGGGCCCGAACGCCACCGCCTCCAGCGGCGGCAAGACGATCAAGGCCTGCATGGTCCTGGACACCGGCGGCGTCGACGACCGCTCGTTCAACCAGTCCTCCTGGGCCGGCCTGGAGGCCGCCAAGGCCGAGAACGAGAACCTGCAGATCTCCTACGTCCCCTCCGCGGACGACACGCAGTACACCCCGAACCTGCAGGCGCAGGTGCAGCAGGGCTGCGACACCATCATCGGCGTCGGCGGCCTGATGGCCGACTCCGTCAAGGAGGTCTCCGCGGCCAACCCCGACCAGGCGTTCGCCGAGATCGACTCCTCCTCCGAGGAGGAGAACGTCTACGCGCTGCAGTACAACACCGCCGAGGCCGCGTTCCTGGGCGGCTACCTGGCCGCCGGCATGACGAAGACGGGTGTCGTGGGCACCTGGGGCGGCCTGCCCATCCCGCCGGTCACCATCTTCATGGACGGCTTCTGGGAGGGCGTGCAGTACCACAACCAGCAGAAGGGCACGAACGTCCGCGTCCTCGGCTGGGACGAGAACAACCCCGACGGCGGCACCTTCGCCAACAGCTTCAGCGACCAGGCCGCGGGGCGCTCCATCACCGAGACCCTGGCCGGCCAGGGCGCCGACGTCGTGATGCCGGTCGCCGGGCAGGCGGGCCTGGGCGCCGGTGCGGCCGCCGAGGCCGCCGGCGGCGGCCTCAACCTGCTCTGGGTGGACACCGACGGCTGCGTCAGCGCCGAGCAGTACTGCGACTACTTCATCTCCTCGGTGACGAAGAACCTCACCGAGTCGGTCAAGGAGTACGCGCTCTCGGTGGCCGAGGGCGACGTCCCGACCGGTTCCTACGTCGGCACCCTGGAGAACGAGGGCGTGGGCCTGGCGCCCTTCAACCGCTTCGACAGCCAGGTCCCGGCCGAGCTGAAGAGCGAGCTGGACACCGTCCGCCAGGGCATCGTCGACGGCTCCATCGAGATCACCTCGCCCAGCGCGATCGCCGCCGGCTGAGACCGCGCCCGGCCGGGCCACCGGCCCGGCCGGGCCCGCGGCACCGCCGCGCGCACGACGCGAACCGCACGACACGAACCGCACGACACGACGCGCACGCACGACGCGGGCGACGAGGGGGACGAGGCGCACGTGGAGCTGGAACTCCGGGGCATCACCAAGCGCTTCGGGTCCTTCACCGCCAACGACGGGATCGACCTGACCGTCCGGCCCGGGGAGGTCCACGCCCTGCTGGGCGAGAACGGCGCGGGCAAGAGCACCCTCATGAACGTGCTCTACGGGCTGTACACGCCCGACGAGGGGCAGATCCTCGTGGACGGGCGGCCGGTGTCCTTCTCCTCGCCGGGCGACGCGATGGCCGCCGGCATCGGCATGGTGCACCAGCACTTCATGCTGGTCCCTGACTTCACCGCCACCGAGAACATCGTCCTGGGCGCCGAGGTCACCCGCGGCGGCGGCCTGCTGGACCGCCGCCGCGCGCGGGCGCGCGTGGTGGAGACCTCCGAGCGCTTCGGCCTGGCCGTGCCGCCGGACGCGCTGGTGGCCGACCTCGCCGTCGGCGTGCAGCAGCGCGTGGAGATCCTCAAGGCGCTGCTGCGCGAGGCGAAGGTCCTCGTGCTGGACGAGCCCACCGCCGTCCTGACGCCCGCCGAGACCGACGACCTCATGCGCGTCATGCGCGAGCTCGCCGCCTCCGGCACCTCCATCGTGTTCATCACCCACAAGCTGCGCGAGGTCAAGGCGGTCGCCGACCGCATCACCGTCATCCGCCGCGGCCGCGTCGTGGGCACCGCGCAGCCCACCGCCTCCCAGGAGGAGCTCGCCGCCCTCATGGTGGGCCGCGACGTGCGCCTGGTCGTCGACAAGGCCCCCGCCGCCCCGGGCGAGCCGGTGCTGGAGGTGGCCGGCGTGCGGGTCACCGACCCCGCCGGCGCCGTCCTGCTCGACGACGTCAGCCTCACCGTGCGCGCCGGGGAGGTCCTGGCCGTCGCCGGCGTCGACGGCAACGGCCAGAGCGAGCTGACGCGCAGCGTCCTGGGCCTGCAGCCGGTGGACTCCGGGCACGTGCGCCTGGCCGGCGAGGACGTCACCGGCATGCCCGTGCGCCAGGTCCTGCGGCGCGGCGTGGGCTACGTGCCCGAGGACCGCCTGCACGACGGGCTCGTCGGCTCCTTCAGCATCGCCGAGAACCTCGTGCTGGACGTGGTGGACACCCCCGCCTACTCCGCCGGCCCGTCCGTGGACCGCGCCGCCGTGGCCCGCAACGCCGCCGAGCGCGTGGCCGAGTTCGACATCCGCACCCCCACCGCGCAGGCGCCGGTGTCCACCCTGTCCGGCGGCAACCAGCAGAAGGTCGTGCTGGCCCGCGAGATGTCCCGGCCGCTGAAGCTGCTCGTGGTGGCCCAGCCCACCCGCGGCGTCGACGTCGGCAGCCAGGAGTTCGTGCACCAGCGGATCGTCGCCGAGCGCGACCGCGGTGCCGCCGTCCTGCTCGTCTCCACCGAACTGGACGAGGTGCGCGCCCTGGCGGACCGCATCGTCGTCATGTACCGCGGCCGCGTCGCCGGGGAGGTCGGCCCCGACGCCGACCCCGAGCAGCTCGGCCTGCTCATGGCCGGCGCGCAGCCGCAGGAGGGAACCGCGTGAGCACCGAGGCCCCGACGAAGGGGGTCCCGCCCGCGGGGCCGGCGGGCCCCGCGCCCCGCCGGCCGGCCCGGCGCGGCAACCTCCTCGTCACCGTCTTCGCCGTGGTCGGCGCCGCGCTCGTCGGGGCGGTGCTCATCGCCGTCGGCGACGCCGGCACCCGCGCGGCGGCCGGCTACTTCTTCACCTACCCGTGGGACACGTTCTCCAACGCCTGGTACGCCGTGCGCGACGCCTACCTGGCGCTGCTGGAGGGCGCGCTCTACAGCCCGGACCTGTCCGGCAAGGGCGCCCTGGGGCCGATCTCCGAGACCCTGGTCAACGCCACGCCGCTGATCCTGGGCGGCCTCGCGGTCGCCCTGGCGTTCCGGGTGGGGCTGTTCAACATCGGCGGCCAGGGGCAGGTGGTCCTCGGCGCCGTCTTCGCCGCCTGGCTCGGGTTCGCCCGGGACCTGCCGGTGGTGCTGCACCTGCTGGTGGCCCTGGCCGGCGGCCTGCTGGGCGGGGTGCTGTGGGGCGGCCTCATCGGCTGGCTGAAGGCCCGCACCGGCGCCCACGAGGTCATCACCTCCATCATGCTCAACTACGTCGCGCTGAACCTGCTGAACTTCCTGCTGAGCACCCGCGGGTTCCAGCGCCCGCCCTACGGGCAGGCGATCTCCGAGCAGGTCGCCCCCTCCGCGCGCCTGCCCCTGCTGCTGGGCAGCCCGCTGCGCGTGCACGCCGGCCTGCTGCTCGCCCTGCTGGCCGCGGTGGCCGTGCACTGGCTGTTCGGCCGCTCCCGGCTGGGGTTCCGGCTGCGCGCCGTCGGCGCGAACGCCGACGCCGCCCGCACCGCCGGCATGTCGGTGGGCCGCCTGCAGATCACCGCGATGGCCCTCTCCGGCGGCCTGGCCGGCCTGGCCGGCGCCTCGCAGGTGCTCGGCGTCAGCGGCAGCGTCACCGGCAGCGTCGCCGGCAGCATCGGCTTCGACGCCATCACCGTGGCCCTGCTGGGCCGCAACAACCCCTACGGCGTCGTCGCCGCCGGCCTGCTGTTCGGCGGCCTGCGCGCCGGAGGGGTGCAGATGCAGTCGGCCACCGGCGTGCCGGTGGACCTGGTGGGGGTCCTGCAGGCCCTCATCGTGCTGTTCATCGCCGCGCCCGCCCTCGTGCGGGCCGTCTTCCGGCTGCGCGCCGGCGGCGGCGGCGTCGGGAGCGAGCTGGCCGGGGGGTGGGGCAGGTGAGCGCGGCGACGCCGCAGGTGCGTCCGGAGGCCGTGGTCGTCCGGGAGGTCGTCGAGCAGCCCGCCAGCCTGCGCCAGCGGGTGGTCGGCGGTGCCGCCCTCGTCCTGACCGGCGCGGTGACCGCCCTGGGCTGGGGCCTGGGCTCGGGCACCGGGGACGCCACCTTCGCCTTCGGCGGCGGCACCGCGGTGCGCCTGCCCGACCTGACCGTCCCGGGCACGCTGACGCCCGTGGTGCTCGGCGCGGTCGTGGTGCTGCTGGGCCTGTTCCAGCTCGCCCGGGGCTTCCGCGCCCGCCGCGGCCCGCTGCTCGTGGGCGTCGCGGTGGCCTGCTTCATGGTCTCCTTCCTGTGCTGGGCGATGAGCGGCGGGCAGGCCGCCACGGTCGACGTGGTCGCGCTGCTGCGCCAGACGCTGTTCCTGGCGACCCCGCTGATCCTGGGCGCCCTGGCCGGCGTGCTCGGCGAGCGCAGCGGCGTCGTCAACGTCGCCATCGAGGGGCAGCTGCTCACCGGCGCGTTCACCGCCGCGCTCGTCGGCTCGCTGGCCGGCAGCCTGGGCGCCGGCGTCGTCGGCGGCGTGCTCTCCGGCGCCCTGGTCGGCTGGCTGCTCGCGGTGTTCGCCATCCGCTACCGCGTCAACCAGGTCATCCTCGGCGTGGTGCTCAACGCCGCCGCGCTGGGCTTCACCGGCTGGGCGTACAAGGCGCTCATGCAGTCCGACACCGCGCGCTACAACACGCCCGGCGTGCTGCAGCCGCTGCCCGTGCCGGTGCTCTCCGAGATCCCCGTCCTGGGCCCGCTGCTGTTCGAGGGCAACGTCGTCGTCTACCTGATGTACGTGCTCATCGTCGCGCTGCAGGTGGTGCTCTTCCGCACCCGCTGGGGCCTGCGCACCCGCGCGGTGGGCGAGCACCCCAAGGCCGCCGCGACCCTGGGCGTGCCGGTGCTGGGCATCCGCTACGTCAACGTCGTCGTCGCCGGCGCCATCGCCGGCCTGGGCGGGGCGTTCCTGTCGGTGGGCACCATCGGCCCCTTCACCGAGAACATGTCCGCCGGCAAGGGCTTCATCGCCCTGGCCGCGGTCATCTTCGGCCGGTGGACGCCGCGCGGGGCGGTGGCGGCCTCGCTGCTGTTCGGCTTCTTCGCCGCCCTGCAGACCCTGGTGGGCGTGCTGCCCTACGGCTCGCAGGTGCCCGCCAGCTTCCTGTCGGCGCTGCCGTACCTGGCGACGCTGTTCGCCGTGGCCGGCTTCGTCGGCCGCGTCAAGGCGCCCGCGGCCAGCGGCGAGCCGTACCCGGCGTGAACCCGTGAACGAGGAGAGGACCACCGTGCCCGAGGTCGACTTCGAGGCGCTGCGCGCCGCGGCCCGCGAGGCGCTGACGCACTCGTACTCGCCCTACTCCGGCTTCCCCGTGGGGGCGGCCGCGCTCGTCGACGACGGGCGCGTGGTCTCCGGGGCGAACATCGAGAACGCCTCCTACGGCGTGACGCTGTGCGCGGAGTGCACCCTCGTGGGGCAGCTGCGCATGAGCGGCGGCGGGCGCCTCGTCGCCTTCGCCTGCGTCGACGCGGTGGGCAACGTGCTCATGCCGTGCGGGCGCTGCCGGCAGCTGCTGTTCGAGTTCGGCGGCCCCGCGCTGCTCGTGGACACCCCGCGCGGGGTGCTGCCCATGACCGAGGTGCTGCCCGACGCCTTCGGCCCCCACGACCTCGCCGACCCCGCCCGCAAGGCCCCCCGAGAGGACCAGCGCTCGTGACCCAGCAGTTCGCCGCCGTCGACGTCATCCGCACCAAGCGCGACGGCGGGCGCCTCCCGGACGAGCAGATCGACTGGGTGGTCGGCGCCTACACCCGCGGCGAGGTCGCCGAGGAGCAGATGTCCGCCCTGGCGATGGCGGTGTTCCTCAACGGCATGTCCCGCGAGGAGGTCGCCCGCTGGACCGCCGCGATGATCGCCTCCGGCTCGCGGCTGGACTTCACCGACCTGCCCCGGCCCAGCGTCGACAAGCACTCCACCGGCGGCGTCGGCGACAAGGTCACGCTGCCGCTGGCCCCGCTCGTCGCCGCGTGCGGTGCGGCCGTGCCGCAGCTGTCCGGGCGCGGCCTGGGCCACACCGGCGGCACCCTGGACAAGCTGGAGTCCATCCCCGGCTGGCGCGCCTCGCTGAGCCTGCCGGAGATCCGCCGGCAGCTCGTCGAGGTCGGCGCCGTGATCTGCGCCGCCACCGGCGACCTGGCCCCGGCCGACAAGAAGCTGTACGCGCTGCGCGACGTCACCGGCACCGTCGAGGCGATCCCGCTGATCGCCAGCTCCATCATGAGCAAGAAGATCGCCGAGGGCACCAGCGCGCTCGTGCTGGACGTCAAGACCGGCTCCGGGGCGTTCATGAAGGAGCTGGCGCAGTCGGTGGAGCTGGCCGAGGCGATGGTGGCGCTGGGCACCGACGCCGGCGTGCGCACCACCGCGCTCGTCACCGACATGTCCACCCCGCTGGGCCGCACCGCCGGCAACGCGCTGGAGGTGCGCGAGTCCGTGGAGGTCCTCGCCGGCGGCGGGCCCGCGGACCTGGTGGAGGTCACCCTGGTGCTGGCGCGCGAGATGCTCGCCGCCGTGGGCCTGGACGCCGTGGACCCCGCCGACGCCCTCGCCGACGGCCGGGCCATGGACGCCTGGCGCCGGATGGTCGCCGCCCAGGGCGGCGACCCCGACGCGGCCCTGCCGGTGGCCGCGCACACCCACGACGTGCTCGCCCCCGCCGACGGGTACCTCACCGAGGTCGACGCGATGGCCGTGGGCGTGGCCGCCTGGCGCCTGGGCGCCGGGCGCGCCCGGCGCGAGGAGGACGTGCAGGCCGGCGCCGGCGTGGAGCTGCACGCCGTGCGCGGCGAGGCCGTGCGCGCCGGGCAGCGCGTGGCCACCCTGCACACCGACACCCCCGAGCGCTTCGCGTGGGCGCTGCAGGCCCTGGAGCCGGGCATCGTCGTGGGGGGGACCGCGCCGGCGCCGGTGCCGCTGGTGCACCGCCGCATCACGGCCTGATCACGTCTGGTCGGCACCCGGGCGCTGCGGGTGCCGACCCCGCCCGGCCTTGAGACGATCGCGGACCACGCACGACCTGCAGACCGAACGGGAGCGAGGCCATGTCGTCCACACCGGGCAACGACCAGTACGGACCGCCGCCGGGGTACGAGCAGCAGGGCGGCTACGGCCAGCCGTACGGCGCCAGGCCGCGCAACGGCGCCGGGCTGGCCTCCCTGATCCTCGGCGTCATCGGCCTGCTGCTGTGCTGGCTGCTGGGCATCGGCATCGTGCCCGGCCTCATCGGGCTGGTCCTCGGCATCGTCGGGATGCGCCGCGCCAGGCGGGGCGAGGCCACCAACCGCGGCGTCGCGATCGCCGGCGTCGTCACCAGCGCCATCGCGGTCGTCGCCAGCGCGGTGTTCCTGGCCCTGACCATCGCCGTGGGCTCGGCGTTCTGGAACAACGGCGGCGCCGACCTGACGCAGTGCCTGCGCGACGCCGGCGGCGACGTGGCCGCCCAGCAGCAGTGCCAGCAGGACTTCAACGAGGACCTCGGCGTCGACGGCGACCAGACCGGCGCCTGAGCCGACCGCGTCCGGGGCGACCGGGGACGGGCGCGGCTCCCGCGCCCGTCCCCGGCCCCCGCTCAGGCGGCGTCGGTCAGGGTCCGGTACTCCTCGTCGGTCAGCTCCACGTCCGCCGCGCCGAGGTTCTCCTCCAGGTGCGCCACCGACGACGTGCCCGGGATCGGCACGACCACCGGCGAGCGGCGCAGCAGCCACGCCAGCGCGAGCTGCCCGGTGGTGGTGCCGGGGTGGTGGCCCGCCACGGCGTCCAGCGGCCCGCCGGGGCGGGCCAGGGTGCCGGCGTCCACCGGTGCCCACGGGATGAACGCGATGCCCTGCTCGGTGCAGAAGTCCAGCAGCTCCTCCGCCCGGCGGTCGCCGAGGTTGTAGCGGTTCTGCACCGAGGCCACGCTCAGCCCGGCCGCCTGCGCGGCCCGCACGTCCTCCACGTCGACCTCCGAGAGGCCGACCTGCTGCGCCAGGCCCTCGTCGACGAACTCCTTCAGCGCCCCGAACTGCTCCTCGCGCGGGACCTTCGCGTCGATGCGGTGCAGCTGCCACAGGTCGATGCGCTCGACGCCCAGGCGCCGCAGCGACATGAGGATGCACTGGCGCAGGTACTCCGGGCGGCCCAGCGGCGGCCACACGTCCGGGCCGTGGCGGGTCAGCCCGCCCTTGGTGGCGATGACGACGTCGCCGTAGCCGGAGCCGTCGTGCAGGGCCTCGCGGATGAGGTCCTCGGAGACGAACGGCCCGTAGGAGTCGGCCGTGTCGATGAAGGTGACGCCGAGCTCGACGGAGCGGCGCAGCACGCGCACCGCCTCGTCGTGGTCCTCCGGCGGCCCCCAGATGCCGGGGCCGGTGATGCGCATCGCGCCGTAGCCGAGGCGGTGCACGGTCTTGCCGCCGAGGTCGATGGTGCCGCTGCTCGCGACGGGCATGTCACTCCTCTTCGCGTGGTCGGTGGACCGGCGCCCGCGGGGCGCCGGTCCACCGACCACGCGAAGAG
>NZ_JAAALM010000939.1 GCF_009906395.1 Kineococcus indalonis | reverse complement strand
ACCCCGGTGCGGGTCAGGGTGATCGAGCGGGTGACCGCCCCGCTCACGGCCTCCAGCTCGTGGGTGACCAGCAGGACACCGGCACCTGCCCGCACCACCCGGTCCAGGGCCGCGACGAGCAGGCGCTGGCTGGCCGCGTCCACCCCGGCGGTCGGCTCGTCCAGCAGCAGCAGCCGGGCCCCGGAGGCCAGGGCCCGCGCCAGCAGGGCGCGGCGTTGCTGGCCGCCGGAGAGCACGTCGAACGGCGTGTCGGCCAGCTCGTCCAGGCCCACGCCGTCCAGGGCGGCGGCCACCGCCTCGCGGTCCCGCAGGCGCTGGGCGGCGCGCCAGCGCGCCAGCGGCCCGCGCTGCAGCAGCCGGCCGGCGGCGACGACCTCGCGGACCGTGGCGGGCACGCCGGGCGCGCCGGTGTGCCGCTGGGGCACGTAGCCGACCGGCCGGGCGAGCACCTGCAGCCCGCCGTCGACGACGTCGGCCAGGCCCAGCACGGCGCGCAGCAGGGTCGTCTTGCCCGCGCCGTTGACCCCGAGCAGGGCCACGCACTCCCCGGCGGCGACCTCGAGGTGGACCGGGGGCGTCACCGGGGTGCCGCGGTAGCCGGCGCGGCACCCGTGCACCCGCAGGAGGTTCTCGTCCGTCGTTCGTCGCACCCGGCCAGGCTATCGGTAACGATTACCGATCCGTGTATGGTTGCGAACCGTTCTCACCAAACGGGGCGCGTGCCCCGCCGACCAGGAGATCCGATGCCCCCC
>NZ_JAAALM010000938.1 GCF_009906395.1 Kineococcus indalonis | reverse complement strand
GGGTGGTGGTCACCGGGGTCCTCCGGGGTCGAGGGCGTCGCGCAGGGCGTCGCCGAGCAGGTTGAACGCCAGGCAGATGAGCACGATCGCCAGGCCGGGGAACAGCGCCGCGTACGGCGCGCGGAAGATGTACTGCTGCGCGTCGGAGAGCATGATGCCCAGGCTGGGGGTGGGCGGCTGCACCCCCAGCCCCAGGAAGGACAGCAGCGCCTCGCCGATGACGACCGCGGGCATGATGACGGTGGCCTGCACCACCACCGCCGGCAGCGCGTTGGGCAGCACGTGGGTGGCGAGGATCCGCGCGCCCCGGGCGTCCATCGTGCGGGCGGCCAGGACGTAGTCGGCGCCCTTCAGGCGCAGGGTCTCGGCGCGCACGACGCGCACCACCTGCGGCACGTGCGCCACGCCCAGCGCGATCGCCGCGTTGGACAGGCTCGCGCCGCGCACCGCGGCCAGGCCGACGGCCAGCACCAGGAACGGGAACGCCAGCGCCAGGTCGGTCAGCCGGGACACCACGGCGTCCAGGTGCCTCCAGTACCCGGCGGCCATGCCCAGCGCGGTGCCCACCACGACGGACAGGGCCACGGCCAGCACCCCGACCTGCAGCGAGGCGCGCGCGCCGAACAGCACGCGCGAGAGGATGTCGCGGCCCAGGTCGTCGGTGCCCAGCGGGAAGCCCACGGTGCGCGGCTGCTGGAACGGCGTCTCGAAGTGCACCTGGGTGGGCGGGTGCGGCGCCAGCAGCGGGGCCAGCG
>NZ_JAAALM010000937.1 GCF_009906395.1 Kineococcus indalonis | reverse complement strand
CCGCAAGGACCTGCCCGCCTCCGCGCTCGCCGGCGCCCTCGGCGGCGGCCGCGCGGGCCCGGGCGAGCGCGGAGGCGGGCAGGTCCTTGCGGCGCCCGCCGGCGAGGGCGGCGGGCTCGGCGCCGCCGGGCGCGTGCGGGCGGTGGGTGAGCCGCTCGTAGGCCTCGCGCAGGCGCGCGGGGATGGCGTGCACGGGCGTGGCGGTGACGACGAGCAGGCCGAAGAAGCCCAGCAGGAGCACCAGCGGGACGGTCACCCAGTTCGTCAGGGCCGTCGCCAGCGGACCGGCGACGAGGAAGCCGACCATGCCGCCGGCGTCGGTGACGACCTCGGCGCCGCCGGGCCCGGTGGGCGAGGGCGCGTCGGCGGCCAGGTGCACCAGCCCGGCGGCCGACAGGGTCAGCGCGGTGGTGCCGACGACGGCGCGGGTGGTGGTCTGGGTGCGGTCGGGGTGGCGCAGCAGGTGCACCGCCAGGCCCAGGAGCACGACGGGCAGGGCCAGGGCGACCTCGCCGAAGGTGCCGGCGGCGACGGTGTGCACGACGGCGCCGGCGCGGCCGGGCAGGCCCCACCACTCGCGGGCGGCGACGACGATGGCCAGGCCGAGCAGGGCCAGGCCGGCGCCGTCGCGGCGCAGCTCGGGGTCGAGGTCGCGCGCGCCGCTGCCCACGCTGCGCACGGCGCCCCCGACGAGGTGGGCCAGGCCGCTGAAGACGGCGGAGAGGGCGCGCGCGGGCAGGCCGGGGCCGGTGCGCGCCGGGCG
>NZ_JAAALM010000936.1 GCF_009906395.1 Kineococcus indalonis | reverse complement strand
CCGCCGCGCCCCCGCCGGCCACCGGCGCCTGGCGCGAGGACCACCCCGCCGGCCGGCGCCGCTTCGCCGACCTCGGCGACCTGCCCCTGCAGCTCGGCGGCGTCCTGCCCCGCGTGCGCCTGGCCTACGAGACGTGGGGCGAGCTCGCCCCCGACGGCTCCAACGCCGTCCTCGTCGAGCACGCCCTCACCGGCGACGCCCACGTCGTCGGCGACGCCGGCCCCGGCCACCCCACCCCCGGCTGGTGGGGCGAGCTCGTCGGCCCCGGCAGGGCGCTGGACACCGACCGCTGGTTCGTCGTGGCCGCCAACGTCCTCGGCGGCTGCCAGGGCAGCACCGGCCCCGCCTCCCGCCGCCCGGGCTCCACCGCCCCCTGGGGCTCGGCCTTCCCGCGCCTGACCGTCGGCGACCAGGTCGCCGCCGAGCTGCGCCTGGCCGACGCCCTGGGCATCGAGCGCTTCGCCGCCGTCCTGGGCGGCTCCATGGGCGGGATGCGCTCGCTGGAGTGGGCCGCCGCCGCCCCCGGCCGCGTCGGCGCCGCCCTCGTCCTGGCCACCTGCGCCGCCTCCACCGCCGACCAGATCGGCGCCCAGAGCGCGCAGATCGCCGCCGTCGTCGCCGACCCCGGCTGGCACGGCGGCGACTACCACGACCTGCCCGCCGGGCGCGGCCCGCACACCGGCCTGGGCCTGGCGCGGCGCCTGGCGCACCTGACCTACCGCACCGCCGCCGAGCTCGACGCCCGCTTCGGGCGCCTGCCCCAGCCC
>NZ_JAAALM010000935.1 GCF_009906395.1 Kineococcus indalonis | reverse complement strand
CGGCAGGGCCGGGCGCCTCACAGCGGTCCCGCGCGGTACCCCACTCCGCGGACGGTGACGACGATCTCGGGGTGCTCGGGGTCCTTCTCGATCTTCGAGCGCAGCCGCTGCACGTGGACGTTGACCAGCCGGGTGTCGGCGGCGTGGCGGTAGCCCCACACCTGCTCCAGCAGCACCTCGCGGGTGAACGCCTGCCACGGCTTGCGGGCCAGGGTGACCAGCAGCTCGAACTCCAGCGGCGTCAGCGGCAGCGAGCGGCCCTCGCGGCGCACCGAGTGCCCGGCCACGTCGACGGTCAGGTCGCCGATGCGCAGCGTCTCCGGCGGGCGCTCCCCCGCCGAGCGCAGCCGGGCGCGCACGCGCGCCACGAGCTCCTTGGGCTTGAACGGCTTGACGACGTAGTCGTCGGCGCCGGCCTCCAGACCCAGCACGACGTCCACGGTGTCGCTCTTGGCGGTGAGCATGACGATCGGCACCCCGGACTCGGCGCGGATGAGCCGGCACACCTCCATGCCGTCGGTGCCGGGCAGCATCAGGTCCAGCAGGACCAGGTCCGGGCGGGTGGCGCGGAACGCCTCCAGCGCCTGGTCGCCGTCGGAGCAGAAGCGCGCCTCCAGCCCCTCGCCCTGCAGCACGATGCCCAGCATCTCGGCGAGCGCGGTGTCGTCGTCGACCACGAGCACGCGTCCCCTCATGGGCTCATCCTGCCTGGCGCGGGGCCGTGCCGGGCGCTCCCGGCCCGCCCGGCGCGCCGCGGGGGCCGGGAG
>NZ_JAAALM010000934.1 GCF_009906395.1 Kineococcus indalonis | reverse complement strand
CCCCCCTCCTGGCCGCCCTGCCCGGCGCCCTGGGCGCCGGCTCCGCCGCCTGGGGGCGCTTCAGCCGCGGCTTCAACTTCACCGTCGCCGAGTCCCCCGACGGCCTGCGCCTGACCCACGGGCTGCTCGAGCAGCGCTCGCAGACCGTCCCGCCCGGCCGCGTGCAGGCCCTGCGCATCACCCAGCCGCTGCTGTGGCGCGGCCCCGGCTGGTGGCGCGTGCAGGTCAACGTCGCCGGCTACGGCGGCGGCCCCGGCGAGGAGGCGAAGGAGGCCACCACCGTCCTGCCCGTCGGCACCGAGGAGGAGCTGGCCCGGCTGCTCGCCGTCGTCCTGCCCGGCATGGCCCCCGGCCTCGACGGCGCCGGCGTCCTCGACGTCGTGCGCGCCGGGCTCACCGGCCGCGACGGCGACGGCGGGTACACCCCGGTGCCCCGCGCCGCCCGCTGGCTCGACCCCGTGGCCTGGCGCCGCCACGGCTACCTCGTCACCGAGCACGCCTTCCTGGCCCGCGGCGGCCGCCTCGAGCGCCGCCTCGACGTCGTGCCCCACGCGCGCACCCAGAGCCTCGGCGCCGCCCAGGGCCCCCTGCAGCGCCGCCTCGGCCTGGCCAGCGTCGCCCTGCACTCCACCTCCGGGCCCGTCAAGCCGCGCGTGGAGCACCTCGCCGCGCCCGTGGCCGCGCACCTGCTCGCCGAGCAGTCCGTGCGCGCCCGCGCCGCCCGCGCCGGCGCCGGGCCCGAGCACTGGATGACGGGGGCCCCTCCCGCC
>NZ_JAAALM010000933.1 GCF_009906395.1 Kineococcus indalonis | reverse complement strand
GCCCGGGGCCAGGCGCGCGGCGGCGGCCGCCGGCACGGGCACGTCGGCGAACAGCTCCAGCGGCCCGTGCCGGCCGTGCACGCGCACCGTGCGCCCGCGCGGCTGCAGCTGCTCCACGACGACCGACCACCGGGTGGCGGGGCCCGCCGCGGCACCGGCGCCCCCGGCGGCGTCCGCGGGAGCGCCCGCGGCGGCGTCGGCGCCCGGCACGTGCACCACCACGTGCTCGGGGTCCAGGACCGCCACGGCCGGCTGCCCCGGCCGGCAGCCGGGGTCGAGCAGGCCGGCGACGACGGTGCCGTCGGCGGTGCGCAGCCCGCCCGCGGTGGCGCGCCCGCGCAGCAGCACCAGCCCGGCGGTGTGGGCGGCGAACGCGCTGCGCGGGCGGGTGAGGACCTCCTGCACGGTGCCGTGCTCGGCGACGCGCCCGTCCTGCAGCACCGCGACGCGGTCGGCGAGCGCCAGCACGTCGAGCAGGTCGTGGGTGACGAGCACGACGCCGCCGGGGTGCGCACCGCCGGGGTGCGCACCGCCGGGGTGCGCACCGCCGGGGTGCGCACCGCGCAGGACGTCGCGCAGCACCCGCCGCACCCGCGGGGCCGCCTCGACGTCCAGGGCGGCCAGCGGCTCGTCGAGCAGCAGCAGCTGCGGGCGGGCCGCCAGCGCCCGCGCCAGCGCCACCCGCTGCGCCTGCCCGCCGGACAGCGCCCGCGGGCGGCGCTCGGCCAGGTGCCCGGCGCCGACGGCGGCCAGCCAGCGCAGCGCCTGCT
>NZ_JAAALM010000932.1 GCF_009906395.1 Kineococcus indalonis | reverse complement strand
GCCCCGACCACCGCCCCGACCACCGCCCCCGGTTCCGGCCACTACGCCGGGTCCAGCCTGGAGCTGCGCGGCCTGCGCCTGGCGTACGGGCCCGTGGAGGTCGTGCGCGGCGTCGACCTGACCGTCGCCCCGGGCAGCACCACCTGCGTCATCGGCCCGTCGGGGTCGGGCAAGTCCACCCTGCTGCGCGGCGTGAACCGCCTGCACGAGCCGGCGGGCGGTGACGTGCTCATCGGCGGGGAGAGCGCGCTGACGGTCGCCCCGGACGCGCTGCGCCGCCGGGTCGGGATGGTGTTCCAGCACTTCAACCTCTTCCCCGACCACACCGCCGAGGAGAACGTCGCCCTGGCGCTGCGCACGGTGAAGAAGGTCCCTCGGGCGCAGGCGCTGCGCACCGCCCGCGAGCGCCTGGCCGAGGTCGGCCTGGCCGAGCGCGCCGACCACCGCCCCCGCGACCTGTCCGGCGGCCAGCAGCAGCGCGTGGCGATCGCCCGTGCGCTGGCGCTGGAACCGGAGGTGGTGCTCTTCGACGAGGTCACCTCCGCGCTGGACCCCGAGCTGGTCAAGGGCGTGCTGGACCTCATGGCCGGGCTCGGCCGGCAGGGCATGACGATGGTCGTCGTCACCCACGAGATGGGCTTCGCCCGCCGCGTCGCCGACCAGGTGGTGTTCATGGACACTGGCCGGGTCGTGGAAGCGGGCCCGCCCGCGCAGCTGTTCGAGGCGCCGCGCAGCGAGCGGCTGCAGCGCTTCCTGTCGCAGGTCCTGTGAG
>NZ_JAAALM010000931.1 GCF_009906395.1 Kineococcus indalonis | reverse complement strand
GGCCTTGAGCGTGCAGGACCTCACCGGCTACCTGACCACCGAGCAGGGCCTGCAGGTGATCGACCTGGTCAGCGGCGAGGCCGGCGACCTGCACTCCCCCACCGCGCCCGTGCTGCCCGCCTCCGGCAGCCCCAGTCCCCTGAGCGCGCCGGCGCTGGTGCGCACGGGCACCACCTCCCTGGCCGTGGCCGCCTTCGTCGTGGCGCAGCCGGCGTCCGGGACCACGCCGGAGCACCGGGTCGTCGAGGTGCTCGCACTGGACACCGCCACCGGTAAGAAGGCGTGGCAGGCCACGCTGGAGCTGCCGCAGTGGGCGCAGGAGGAGGCCGCCTCCGCACCGGTGGTGAAGGTCCTGGCCGCCTCGAGCACCAGCAGCGCCTCGCGTGAGACTCCGAGGAGTGCCCTCGGGGTCACCGACGGCGAGGTGGTCGTCACGGTCGACGGCGGCTTCAAGCAGGCGACTACCTGGGGCCTGATGCCCGAGGGTGGTCAGCAGCGCTGGCAGCACGAGGGGCTGCTGCAGGCCACCCGCATCGGCGACGTCGTCCTGGGCAACCAGGCCAACAGCCAGGACAACGGCCTGCTGAGCGCGCTGAACGTCGCCGACGGGACGCTGCGCTGGCAGGCGCCCGCCGGCACCAGCCTGATCAGCGCCTCGGCCGTCAGCCCCACCCTGGCCGGGGTCAACGTCAACGACTACGCCTCCGGCGAGAACGTCTTCCAGGTGCTCAACGCCGGCACCGGCACGGTCACCGACACCATCCCCACCGGGCG
>NZ_JAAALM010000930.1 GCF_009906395.1 Kineococcus indalonis | reverse complement strand
CGCCGCACCACCGTCCTGGCCGCCGCCGCCCTCACCGCCGCTGCGCTCACCACGGCCGCGGCCGCTCCCGCCTCCGCCGCCGAACTGCTGCTCACCCGCGACGCGCCCCTGCCCGCCGGTGCGCAGCTCGTCCTGGACCGCACCAACGCCGCCCGCGCCGCCGCCGGCTGCGCCCCCCTCGCCGAGGCCGCGGCGATGACCGCCACGGCAGCCGCCCACAGCGCCGAGATGGCCACCACCGGCCTGATGAGCCACCGCGGCACCGACGGCAGCACCCCGCGCGTGCGCCTGGCCGCCCAGGGCGTGCGCGCCTGGCGCACCGCCGAGAACGTCGCCCGCGGCTACGACGCGGCCACCGTCGTGGACGCCTGGCTCGCCAGCCCCGGCCACCGCGCCAACCTCCTGGACTGCCGGCTGACCCACGTCGGCATCGCCGAGACCCCCAGCCCCGCCGGCACCTTCTGGACGCAGGTCTTCGCCAACTTCTGACCGGTCCCGCGCCCGTCCCGCGCCCGTCGCGCCGCCGCTGCACCGCCCGGCGCGACGGGCGCCGCCGCGCGGGCAGCGCCCGCGCGCGGCATCCTGCCTCTCGCGGGTGACCGCCCGGTGGAACCGGGCGGTGGCCGGGCGCGTCCGAGCCGTGGGCGCATCGGGCGCAGCAGCAGGAGGACGCCGTCGTGTCGGGAACACCGTGGTGGGAGGACTTCGCCACCTCGCGGTCCGCCCCGCCCGGCGCGCCGCAGCGCAGCGCCGGCCCCGCACCGGCGAGCGCGCCGGGAGCCGCCC
>NZ_JAAALM010000092.1 GCF_009906395.1 Kineococcus indalonis | reverse complement strand
CTGCCAGCGGAACGCCCCGGCCCCGCGGGGCGTTCCGCTGGCAGCGGACGCGCGGGTCGGCGCAGGAACGGCGGGGTGCCGCCGCCCGTTGCACGGACGACAATGGTGACGACCGGCGGTCCGCGTCCGCTGTCAGCGGCGCGGTGTACCGTCGAGAGTCCTCACGACCGAGCAGGAGGGACAGGGGGCGACCCCTCCACAGATGTCGAACCTCAAGCGTGTAGTCCGCGGCCCGTGGCTCTGGATCGTGGTGGCCGTGGCGGTCGTCGCGATCGGCGCGTCCTTCTTCGCCTCCAGCGGCACCACCGAGGTGTCCACGACGCGCGCCCTGCAGCTGATCGAGCAGAACAAGGTGCAGAGCGCCACCCTGACGGACGGCAACCAGCGCATCGACCTGCGCCTGAAGCAGGGCGAGGACGTCGACGGCGCCACCACGGTGCGCTCCTACTACATCGCCCAGCGCGGCGACGAGGTGCTGGACGCTCTGGACGCCTCCGACGTCCAGAGCGTCACCGACGAGGTGCCCACCACCAGCGTGCTGTCCTCGCTGCTGTTCACGGTCGGCCCGATCCTCCTGCTGCTGCTGCTGTTCTGGTGGCTGATGAGCCAGATGCAGGGCGGCGGCAGCCGCGTCATGAACTTCGGCAAGTCCAAGGCCAAGATGATGACCAAGGACACCCCCAAGACGACCTTCGCCGACGTCGCCGGCGCCGACGAGGCCGTCGAGGAGCTGCACGAGATCAAGGAGTTCCTCGCCGAGCCGGCCAAGTTCCAGGCCGTGGGCGCGAAGATCCCCAAGGGCGTGCTGCTGTACGGCCCCCCCGGCACCGGCAAGACGCTGCTCGCGCGCGCCGTCGCCGGCGAGGCGGGCGTGCCGTTCTACTCCATCTCCGGCTCCGACTTCGTCGAGATGTTCGTCGGCGTGGGCGCCTCCCGCGTGCGCGACCTGTTCGAGCAGGCCAAGCAGAACGCCCCCGCGATCATCTTCGTCGACGAGATCGACGCCGTGGGCCGCCACCGCGGCGCCGGCCTGGGCGGCGGGCACGACGAGCGCGAGCAGACCCTGAACCAGCTGCTCGTGGAGATGGACGGCTTCGACGTCAAGGCGAACGTCATCCTCATCGCCGCCACCAACCGCCCCGACATCCTCGACCCGGCGCTGCTGCGCCCGGGCCGCTTCGACCGGCAGATCGCGGTGGAGGCCCCCGACATGGAGGGGCGCCACAAGATCCTGCAGGTGCACGCCAAGGGCAAGCCGATGTCCCCGGGGATCGACCTGCTCGCGGTGGCGCGCCGCACGCCGGGCTTCTCCGGCGCGGACCTGGCCAACGTGCTCAACGAGGCGGCGCTGCTGACCGCGCGCGCCGGCGCCAAGGTGATCGACGACGCCGCCCTCGACGAGGCCATCGACCGCGTCATGGCCGGCCCGCAGAAGCGCACCCGCCGGATGAGCGAGAAGGAGCTGAAGGTCACCGCGTACCACGAGGGCGGTCACGCCCTGGTCGCGGCGGCCCTGCCCAACACCGACCCGGTGACCAAGGTGACGATCCTGCCGCGCGGGCGCGCCCTCGGCTACACGATGGTGCTGCCCACCGAGGACAAGTACTCCACCTCCCGCAACGAGATCCTCGACCAGCTCGCGTACGCGCTGGGCGGGCGCGTCGCCGAGGAGCTGGTGTTCCACGACCCCACCACGGGCGCCTCGAACGACATTGAGAAGGCCACCGGGATGGCCCGCAAGATGGTCACCCAGTACGGCATGAGCGAGCGCATCGGCGCCATCAAGCTCGGCCAGGGCGCGGGCGAGGTCTTCCTCGGCCGCGACATGGGCCACGAGCGCGACTACTCCGAGGGCGTGGCCGGCATCGTCGACGAGGAGGTGCGCCGCCTCATCGAGGCCGCGCACGACGAGGCGTGGGAGATCCTCGTGGAGCACCGCAAGGTCCTCGACGACCTCGTGGTGGCCTTGCTGGACAAGGAGACCCTGAACCAGCAGGAGCTGGCGCAGATCTTCGCGCCGGTCGTCAAGCGCCCGCAGCGGCCCGTGTGGCTGTCCAGCGAGCGCCGCCACGTCTCCGACCTGCCGCCGGTGGCGGGCCCGCGCGAGCGCGCCGCGCTCAACGGCCACGGCGCCCAGGCCCCGATGAACCGGACCCACGAGGAGCCGTGACCGGTCGCACCACCGCAGCGCCCGCGGCCGGCGGCGCGGGCGTGGACACCGCCCGCGCCGAGGCCGCGGTCCGCGAGTTCCTCCTGGCCATCGGCGAGGACCCCGACCGCGAGGGCCTGCGCGAGACCCCGGCGCGCGTGGCCCGCGCGGCCGGGGAGCTGTTCGCGGGGCTGTGGCAGGACCCCGCCGACGTGCTGGCCACCGACTTCGGCCTCGAGCACGACGAGCTGGTGCTGGTGAAGGACATCGAGGTCCAGTCCACCTGCGAGCACCACCTGCTGCCCTTCCACGGCGTCGCGCACGTGGGGTACATCCCCGGCGAGCACGGCCGGGTCACCGGCCTGTCCAAGCTGGCGCGGCTGGTGGACGTCTACGCCCGCCGCCCGCAGCTGCAGGAGCGGCTGACCACCCAGGTCGCCGACGCCCTCGTGGAGCGGCTGCACCCGCGCGGCGTCATCGTCGTCGTCGAGTGCGAGCACTCCTGCATGACCTACCGCGGGGTGCGCAAGCCCGGCGCCAAGACGATCACCTCCGCGGTGCGCGGTGCGCTGCGCCACCCGGCCACCCGCGCGGAGGCCATGAGCCTCATCGTCGCGGGGCACCGGTGAGCGCACCGGTGGGCGCCCCGGCCCCCGGCGCCAGCAGCCGCGTCCTGGGCGTCGTCAACACCACCCCCGACTCCTTCTCCGACGGCGGCCGCCACCTCGCCGCCGCCGACGCCGTGGCGCGCGGGCTGGCGCTGGCCGCCGCCGGCGCCGACGCCGTCGACGTCGGCGGGGAGTCCACCCGCCCCGGCGCCGCCCGCGTGGACGCCGCCGAGGAGCTGCGCCGCGTCGTGCCGGTGGTGCGCGAGCTGGCCGGGCGCGGTCTGGCCGTCAGCGTCGACACCATGCGCGCCGACGTCGCCCGCGCCGCCGTGCGGGCCGGCGCGGTGCTGGTCAACGACGTCTCCGGCGGCCTGGCCGACCCCGCGATGGCCGCCACCGTCGCCGAGCTCGGCGTCGGGTACGTCCTGTCGCACTGGCGCGGGCACTCCGACGTCATGACCTCCCTGGCCGTCTACGACGACGTCGTCGCCGAGGTCGGCGCCGAGCTGTCCGCGCGCCTGGACGCCGTCGCGGCCGAGGGCGTGGACCGCGCCCGCGTCGTGCTCGACCCGGGCCTGGGCTTCGCGAAGGTCGCCGAGCACGACTGGGCGCTGCTGGCGGCGCTGCCGCGGCTGGCCGCGCTGGGCCGCCCGCTGCTGGTGGGCGCCTCCCGCAAGCGCTTCCTGGGCGCCCTGCTCGCCGGCGCCGACGGCAGCGCGCCGCCCCCGCCGCAGCGCGACGACGCCACCGCCGCCGTCTCCGCGCTGGCCGCGGCGGCCGGCGCGTGGGGGGTGCGCGTGCACGAGGCGGCCGCCTCGGCGGCCGCGGTGCGCGTGGCGCGGGCGTGGTCGCTGGCCGGGCGGGAGGGCTCGTGAGCTCCCTGGACGCCGCCGGGCCGGTGCTGGACGCGCAGGGGCGGGTGCTGGACCGCATCGTGCTGCGCGGCCTGCGGGCCGTGGGCCGGCACGGGGTGCTGGACGCCGAGCGGCGCGAGGGGCAGCCCTTCGGGCTGGACGTGGCGCTGCACCTGGACACCCGCGAGGCCGCCGCCGGCGACGACCTGGCCGCCACCGTCGACTACGGCGGGCTGGCCGAGGAGCTGGTGACCCTGCTGGTGGGCGAGCCGGTGGCCCTGCTGGAGACCCTGGCCGGCCGGGTGGCCGAGCGGTGCCTGGCCCGCTCCCCGCGCGTGGTGGCCGTCGACGTGGTCGTGCACAAGCCGCAGGCGCCGCTGACCGTGCCCTTCGACGACGTCGAGCTCGTCGTGCGCCGGGTGCGCGCGTGAGCGGGCCGGCGGGCGCGGCGGCGGGCGGGGCGCCGCCCGAGCCGGTGCCCGTGGTGCTCTCGCTGGGCGCGAACCTGGGCGACCGGGCCGCGGCGCTGCGCGCGGCGGTGGCCGCGCTGCGCGCCGCCGACGGGCTGCGGGTCGACGCCGTCTCCGCGGCGGTGGCCAGCGCGCCGGTGGGCGAGGTGCTCGAGCAGCCGGAGTTCCTCAACCTGGTGGTGCTGGGCCGCACCACCCTGTCCCCGCGCGCGCTGCTGGAGCTGTGCCACGAGGTGGAGCGGCGCGGCGGCCTGGACCGCTCGGTGAAGGTGCCCGGCGGGCCGCGGCCCATCGACGTCGACGTCGTCGCGCACGGCGACGCGGTGCTGCACGAGCCGGACCTGGTGCTGCCGCACCCGCGCGCCCACGAGCGGGCGTTCGTGCTGGCGCCGTGGGCGCAGCTGGACCCGGACGCGGTGCTGCCCGGCCCGCGCGGCGGGCCGGTGCGCGAGCTGCTGGCGCGCCTGGACGGGCCGCTCCCGTGAGGCCGACGCGACCGGGGGTGCTGCTGGCCACCGGGTTCCTCGCGGCGGTGCTGACCTGGTCGGGGCTGCGCGCCTGGACGGGCACCGGCGGCAGCGAGCCGCAGCTGGTGTGGCGCACCACGCTGACCATCGGCCTGCTCGTGGTGGCCGTGCTGGGCCTGGGCTGGCCGGTGCGCCAGTGGGTGCGCGGGGAGAAGGGCCGGCGCATCGACGCGCTGCGCGCGGCGCGCACGGCCGTGCTCGCCAAGGCCGCCTCGGTGGCCGGCGCGCTGCTGAGCGGGGTCTCGGCCGGGTTCTGCGTGCACTACCTGCCCACGCTGGACATCGCCGCGCGGCGCGGGCAGTTCCTCGTGGCGCTGGCCGACCTGGTCGTCTCGGCGCTGCTGCTGGCGGTGGGCCTGGTGGTGCAGCGCTACTGCCGCGTGCCGCCGGAGGAGGACGACCCGCAGGCCGGCGCGAAGGCCTGAGGCGCCGCACCCGCCCGCGGCGCCGGTGCGCCGGGGTGGTCCGGTGCGCCGGGGCGGCCGTCCAGGAGCGGGTGCAGGTGCACCCGGTTCTTGCCCGCCCGCTTGGCGCCGTACATCGCCGCGTCGGCCGCGGCGAGCAGACCCTCGGCCAGCCGGTGCGGGGCGGGGTCGCGCGGTGCCAGGGCGGCACCCACGCTCACGCCCACCTCGAAGGTGCCGCAGGCGGTGCGCACCGGTGCGCGCAGCGCCTCGAGCAGCCGGGCGGCGGTGCGGTCGAGCGCCGCGGCGTCGTGCACCCCCGGGCACACCAGCGCGAACTCGTCGCCGCCCAGGCGCGCCAGGGTGTCGCCCTCGCGCACGCACGCGGCGAAGCGCGCGGCCACCTCCCGCAGCACCTCGTCGCCGGCGCCGTGCCCGGCGGTGTCGTTGACGTCCTTGAACCCGTCCAGGTCGCAGAACAGCACCCCCGCGGGGCCCTCGGCGAGGGCGCCGGTGAGCCGCTCGCGCAGCAGCACCCGGTTGGGCAGCCCGGTCAGCGCGTCGTGGCGGGCCTGGTGCTCCAGCGCCGCGGCGGCCTCGCGGTGCGCGGCGCGCACCTCGGCGTCCAGGCGCTGGCGCTCCTCGCGGTGCAGCACCAGCGGCACGGCGACGACGATGAGCACCAGCGCCAGCAGCTGCGCGTCCAGGACCGACTCGCGCACCGGCAGGTGCTGGAAGGGGCCCGCGGCGGCGATCGTCACCAGGACGAGGCCGACGTCGCCCAGCACGGTGGTCAGCACGGCGGCGCGGGCGGACAGCCGCAGGCCCACCCACACCGAGAACGGGGCCAGCAGGAAACCCAGCGGCGTGCTGCCGGGCTGCTCGAACAACCAGCCGCAGAAGGCGCCGCCGCCCACCAGGACCAGCAGCGCCTCGGTGCGCCCGGCCTCCGCGGGGGCCGGCAACCAGCGGCGGTCCCCGACGCGCAGCCACACCACCGCCACGCCCAGGGCGCTGGCGGTGTGGCGCACCACCCAGCCCAGCAGGACCGGCCCGGGTGCGCTGCCCAGCAGCACGGCGGCGGTGCCCGTGCCGAGCAGGCCGCCGGCCACCGCGCCGGTGCTCACGGCCAGCAGCAGGGCCCACAGGTCGCCGGGGCGCCGCAACCGGAAACCGCGCGGCTGCAGCCGGTGGTGCACCCAGCACCCGGTGAGCGCCTGCACCGCGCCGCTGAGGGCGAACAGCACCGCCGCCAGCGGCGCCTGCTGCGCCAGGAGCTGCCCGACCGCGCCGGAGAGAACGAGCAGCGCGGTGTCGCGCCACCGCTCGCGCGGCCGGCGCCAGGAGCGGGCCAGCCACACGAACCCCACCCCGGCGGCGGGCCAGACCACGGCCAGCGAACCGTCCACGGCGCTGGCGCGCCCCAGCAGCACGGCCAGCACGTGCAGGAGCGCGAAACCTGCCGGGACGGCCGCGCGGCGCAGCCGGGAGCGGTTCACCCCAGCGGCATCGGCGCGTCCCGCCCGCCCCTGGATCGGCCGAGGGGGTGGTGCCGGTGCGAGGCACCGGCACCACCCCCTCGTGCGCGTGGGCCCGCGGGCGTCAGCCCTTCAGCGGGCCGTACGTCATCTGCGGCTCGGCCATCTCCAGGTCGGCGGTGGCCTGGATGAGCTCGATGAGCTCCGGGTCCAGGCCGGGCGCGAACTCCTCGTAGCGCTCCTGCGCGATGGTCAGCGGGGCACCCTCGGGGGCCTGCTCGCTGGCGTCGAGGTCCGTGCCGTCCTTCGAGGGCGAGGCGCCGCGGTAGATCTTCGCGGCCTCGGAGGCGCCGGTGAGGTCGAACGTGTACTGCTTGCTCTGCCAGCCCAGGTCGACCATCTGCTTGACCTCGGGGAACTTCTCCGCGTTCGTCTTCGGGATCGGCAGCAGCTTCTTCCAGTCCACCCCGAGGGTCTCCAGCGCCTTGGCGTACCCGTTCTCGTGCGCCTGGTCGCGCACGATGAGGTAGCTGACGGTGGAACGCAGCGTCTTGTTGCTGGACATCTCGTAGATGCGGCACTTCTGCAGCCGGCCGGTGGACTCCAGCATCAGGTTGTACAGCAGGTCCAGCACGAGGTTGCCGGAGTTGTAGACGTAGCTGCCGCTCCAGGGGTTTCCCGCGGCGTCCACCGGCAGCGCGCCCTGCGCCCCCACCAGGTAGTGGTGGATGTTGCTGTCGGTCAGCGCGTTCGCCAGGGGCGTCGCCCCGCCGGCGCCGGGGGTGTCCAGGGGGTCGCTCTGCTTGCCCTGGTAGCGGGGGGAGCCGTCCAGCAGGCGGGCGATGGTCGTCCCGATGAGCTCGACGTGGCTGATCTCCTCGGTGCCGATGCCCTGCAGCAGGTCCTTGTAGGGCTTGGCGGCCGGGCCGCGGAAGTTCATCGACTGGAACAGGTACTGCATCATCGTGCGCATCTCGCCGAACTGGCCGCCCAGGCCCTCCTGCAGGGCGTTGGCCGCCGCGGGGTCCGGCTCGTCCTCGGCGATCTCGTGGATGAGTTTCTGGACGTGCAGGTACACGGGGGTGTCCTCTCGTCGCGTGCAGCCCGCGGGTGACGGGTTCTCCCCGTCGCGGACCGCGGCCAGTCTGCGACGGGGATGTTGAACGCGCACCCGGAGGTGCACCCGCGCCCGGTGCCCGCCCGGTGGCCGGGCGGGCACCGTCGGCCCTCAGCAGCGGAAGGTCGCGACCAGTTCCTGCAGGTCCCCGGCGGCGCTGTGCACCTGCTCGGCGGCCTCGGCGGTGCGGGCCGCGCTGCCGGTGATGCGCTGCACGGCGTCGCGGAACCGTCCGGTGGTGTGGTCCAGGGCGCGGGCCACCTCGCCCAGCTCGTCGCGGCTGTCGATGCCGGCGGCGACCGTCAGGTCCCCCTCGGCGACGTGCCACAGGACGTCGGTGACGCGGTGCAGGGGCGCGACGATGCTGCGGCGCACGACCAGCGCGCCCGCCACCGCCACCGCCAGGCTCGCCACGAGCAGCGCCACGACGAGCTCCTGGCCGTCGCGGACCGTGGCGGTGAACTCGTGCCCACCGGTCAGGGCGGCCTCGGCGCGCTGGACCTCGGCGGTCAGCACCTCCTCGTAGGCCTTGCGCGCGTCGCGGTTCTCGCCGAGGAGCGGGAGCGCTCCAGCGCCACCAGCGCGGTCGCCAGCAGCAGCCGCGTCCCCACCCTGCGGTCGGCCAGCCAGCGCCGCAGCACCCCCTGCCGCCTCGTCCCGCGCTCCTGCACGCCCATCCCGTCCTCGACCTCCCCGCCGGCGGGACCGCTCGTCGGCCCCGCCGGTGCTTCGGCCGCCGCCCGGGCGCGCTGGAGCGGTGCGCCCGGGGCTTCACCGCCCGTCCACCGGAGGCGGGGCCGGACGCGGGGTCAGACGCGGAAGCGGCCCACGAGCTGCTGCAGGCGCGCGGAGGTGCTGGCCAGCTCGCGCACCGCCGCCTCGCCCTCGGCCAGCGACGCGCTCGTGGCGCGGGTGGCCGCGGCCACGCCGCCGATGCTGCCGGCGATGCCGGCGGCCCCCGTGGCGGCCTCCCCGACGCTGCCGCTCATCGCGGAGGTCGTGGCGGTCTGCTCCTCCACGGCCGAGGCGATGGTGCCCTGGTAGTCGCTGATCGTGCCGACGATCCGCGTGATGTCCCCGATCGCGCGCACGGCGCCGCCGGTGTCCGCCTGGATGGTCGCCACCCGGCGCCCGATGTCCTCGGTGGCCTGCGCGGTCTGCTGGGCCAGCTCCTTGACCTCCCCGGCGACGACGGCGAAGCCCTTGCCCATCTCCCCGGCGCGGGCGGCCTCGATGGTGGCGTTGAGCGCCAGCAGGTTCGTCTGCTCCGCGATCGCGGTGATGACCTTGACGACGTCGCCGATCTCGGCGGAGGACTCGCCCAGCTTGGAGACGGTCTCGTTCGTGGCGGAGGCGACCGCGACGGCCTCCTGCGCGACGCGGGCGGCGTCCCCGGCGTTCTGGGAGATCTCGCGGATCGACAGGCCCATCTCCGCGGCGCCGTCGGCGACGGTCTGCACGCTGGCGGAGATGCCGGCCGCGGAGCTGGCCACCACCTCGGCCTGCCCGGAGGCCTCCTGGGCGCTGGCGGCGATGCGGGCGGTGACCTCCGAGAGCTGCCGGGAGCTGCCGCCGACCGTGCCGGCCGCGTCCGCCAGCTGCCGCACCAGGGTGGCCACGCCGTCGCGGGCGCGGTTCACGGCCCCGGCCATCGCGCCCAGCTCGTCGGCGGAGTGCACCTGCGCCGCCACCGTCAGGTCCCCGGCGGCCACCGCGTCCAGGGCGGTGCCCACCGACGCGAGCTGGCGGCGGGTGGTGCGCACCACGAACGCGGCCAGGGCACCGGCCAGCAGCAGGCCCGCGGCCAGGGCGGCGACCACGAGGGCGCGCGAGCGGCGGTCCTGGGCGTCGGCGGCCGCGGCCTTGGCGCCGGCCTGCTGCGCCTCGGCGTCCTGCAGCGCGACGACCGCCTCGTTGAAGCCCTGCTCGGCCGCGCCGAAGCGGGCGCCGATCTCCTGCGGGGCCGGCACCGAGAACCCGGCCGGCGGCGCCTGCCGGAACACGATGACGTCGCGCAGCGCGACGTAGTCCTCGTAGGAGCCGCGCAGCGCCTGCACGGCCGGGCCCGCGGCCGGGGCGGTGGTGCGCGCCTCGTAGCGGGACAGGGCCTCCTCCACCGCCGCGTCCGCCTCGCGCGCGTCCGCCCGGGCCCCGGTGCGGGCGGCGTCGTCCTCGGCGATGCCGTGCAGCACGACCGAGCGGTACATGCTCGCCACGCCCCCGCGCACGGTGGCGATGTCCCGCATCCCGTCGACGTGCTGGGACTTCACGGCCTCCAGCTCCCGGTGCAGGTCGGCCATGCTCACCACGCCCACGCCGCCGACACCCAGGGCCACCGCGGAGGCGGCCAGCACGGCGGCGGAGATCTTCGCGGTGACGGAGCGGTCGGCCAGCAGGCGGCGGCGCCGCGTGCCGGGGGTGGGGGCGGGGGTGCTCATCGCTGGTGGTC